>NC_013895.2:301624-603248 GCF_000025225.2 Mageeibacillus indolicus UPII9-5 | reverse complement strand
TTCTCCTGCCGGTTTGTTTAGCGTAATACGAGGCCGCAGGGATCAATTGTGCCAACGGGTAACGCTTGGCAATCGGCATAAGCTGAGATCGCAACACATCATTCGGGGCGTGCAGAGATATCGCTAAATTTATCGGCAAATTCTCGTGAGCCAATTTTTTGATTTCATCAACCAAACCGCATGTGCTCAAGGTAATGTGGCGCATGCTTATATTTAATCCTTGCGGATTATTGACGGTCCGAATGAATTTTACTACTTCCTCATAATTCTCTAAAGGCTCACCGATCCCCATCAGAACGACATGACTTATGCGCTCAGCACGATGGCGACCTATCAAAGCCACTTGAGCAGTCAATTCGCCGGCGGTAAGATTTCGTCCAAAGCCAATACCGGTAGAAGCACAAAATGTGCAACCCATACGGCAGCCGGCCTGGGTAGACAAACAGACAGAATTGCCAGTCCTATATTGCATGAAAACGCTCTCCACGCACTGTCCATCGGCTAAGCGAAAAACAAACTTTTCGGTTGCATCCAACTGAGATTTAATATTCCGTTCAGCAACAAGTCCGGCAAAGTTAAACTCGGATGCCAGTTTCTCGCGTAAGCTCTTAGATATGTCAGTAAGGTCATCGGGGCTGTTAATGCCGCGAGCCAACCATGCCTCCACCTGTTTTACACGGTAAAGTGGGACATCATTGGCTCGGCAAAAGGCTGTCAAATCAGCAGTCGTTGCATCATATATGAATGGCTTTTGCTCCATTATATGCAAAAAACCTCCACGATTTAGACTTTATACCCCGTCATTATAGCATAAATAAATCTAATTATCAGAGAAATTATCCGGCCAATTGCCGCAACTTCTTGTAACAACTTCTTGTCACAGCTTAGCCTTCGAGCATTGCACCTCGGCCGGACAGCTGACAGATTACTTCTCTTGCTTGACCGGAGCATCCATACGCGGCTTTATGCGGCGCGCAATGTAAACAACAGGCGTATCTAACAAGCTAGTAAAGATAAAGATGACATAGCAGGAAATTATAATGCTGAGAACAGTCCCCCATGACTCGGTACCGGCAAATGCCAAAACATTGAACATAACCGTGTTGAGCAACTGAGAAAACAAAGTTGAGCCGTTGTTGCGCAGCCACAAATACGGACGGCGGTCATTTTTCCATTTGCTGCTTATGTCCCACCATTTGTGATAAAGAAAAACGTCAAACCGCTGAGAAACAGCATAAACAAAGAAGCTGGCACCCAAAATACGCGGCGTATTACCGAAGACCAATGGGAAAGCAGCACTAGGCGCATGATCAGGAATTGGATGATAGAGCAACCAGGATTGCGCTAAAACAATAAAGATAACGGACGTGAAAATTCCGATGTTAACGGCCACTTGAGCATCTTTTTTGCCATAATTTTCGCTTAAAATATCCGTCACCAAGAAGCTAGACGCAAACAGGACGTTGCCCAAAGTTTGTACCATACCGAAACCTTCAATCAACATCGCAACTTCAACATTGGCAAGAATAGCCGCGATGGCGGTAAAACAAAAAAGTCCAACTCGGCCAAATAATTTATAGGCGACCAAAACTCCCCCATAAATAAAAACCAATGAGAAAATAAGAAGTAATTCATTTGTCATAACATTCACCATTTCCTAAAAATTTATATCAGTTATATTAACTAAAATTTGATGATTAGGCAATAGTTATCTTTTATTTCACATTGGCTGAGTCGGCGTTCAGCCGCACCGCCTGTTTGAATACATCGCCGCGTTCAGCGAAGTCTTTGAAGGTGTTATAACTCGCTGCGGCCGGAGAAAACAAACACACATCCCCCGCCTGCAACTCAGTAGCCGCCAGCCGCACCGCTTCCGGTACTGTTTTCACCTTTACCATCTTCGGCAATTTAATCCCCAATGACGCGGCCTCAGCAAGCAGTCGATCGGCGATTTGCCAGCCGGTATCTGGCAAGCAAAGCAACAGCTTAAGCTTGGAGTTCAAAATGCTTTTTTCCAAGCCGGAATAATCAATGCCGCGATCCAATCCACCGATAATCAATGCGTCAACTTTTTCCAAAGTCTGCATCGCCAAAAGGCAAGTTTCCGGTATAGTAGAAATAGAATCATTGAAAAATTTTATTTTGCTCGAGCACTTCACCGCTTCACAACGATGCGGCAAACCGGCAAAGTCGCTTATTCCTTTTTTTATTTCGGTAACTGCCAATCCGGTAATCAATACAGCCGTTATCGCCATGGCTAAATCACAGGCATGAGCCGGTCCGGACAAAGCCTGAATGATTCCGGTCAAATTTACAGTGAATTTATTCAATCCCGCTTCGGGCGACGGCAGGAACATATATCGCACGGCCGTTTTCGCCGGTTTGTCGTAAAATGCCAAAGCTGTAATATTCCAACCAGGACACTTTTTTCGGTAGGCGTCGATCCTTGCGCTTAATTCCCGGTTCAGTTCTTCACCGTTTGAAGCTGCACCTACATCATTTGGTAAAACCAAAATAACTTTCGCCGGCAACTGCGGCAAATATTTATGCATTTCATCAATTTGTTCGCCGTTTAATATCGACCAGTCCGACACCTTTTGGTAGCGCAGAATATTAAACTTCGCCTGGATATACTCTTCATAATCACGATAATGATCCAAATGTTCCGGATAAATATTGGTCAACACCGCAATATGCGGACTATGACTCGTATATTGCAGTTGATGACATGAAAGCTCAAGCGCAATATCATCTGCTGAAGCAATTTCATCTATTGCCGTAAACGGTGCGCGTCCGATATTACCCAGCAACCAAGCCCGACCGCGGCGGCACAACATACTGTGAATTAGTGAAGTCGTGGTAGATTTGCCCTTTGTGCCTGTGACCCCAATTATTTTGGCTGCGAATGCGCGGATGAAAAGATCAGCCTGGCAGGTAATCCTACAATTCGGGTAATCTGGCAATTTAGCTGTCGGCAGGCAACTGTCGGTGAGTTCTTTGAAGCTTATACCGGGGCTTTTATAGCAAATGTCATATTTAGCCAAAGCGGACAAATAGTCTTTGCCGACATAAACTTCCACCTTAAATGGTAGATTTTGCAAATACTTCATATCTGCTTCACTGAGCGGAGTCAGGTTAGCTATACCTATTCTGCCGGCAAAATCAGGCGGACAGACACGGATAAAGAAGTCAAGCATTGCCCTTCCCTCACGTCCGAATCCCAAAACAAGATGCCCTGGAGCCCGAAAATCAATTCCTGCGGCAACTGACTTGCGATTAGCAACCGGACTTACGTTTGCGGCTGTGCCGGTTACTTCACCCGGCTGATTTTCCCAGACTATCGTTTTTATTTTTTTATTCGCCGTTCCCCGGTCAATTTGGTATGTCACCGGCAAAACTTTCATATATTCTACCGGTAATTCCGGATCATGGATATAAGTATACAGCAAATTATTGTAGGACGACGACGCATACACGCTGTGGTCACACGCCCAATTAGTCCGGCCCAAGAAATGACGTACCGCCAAAGATTTATCACCCTGTTCGGCCAGCAATTTCAAAGCAAGCTTAACTTCATCAATCGTACCCACACATTCAAACGGCTTGCAGCCGGTGTTCCCGAGCAATTCGTCCAATTCCGGCAACAACTCTTCATCATTCAGAATATCCGTCCCCCAAAGTTCAGCGACACGGGCAGCACCTATGAACGGAGCCAAAACAATCGCCACAAAAAGGCATTTCGCGCATTTTCCGCACCAAACGCCTTTTTTGCTGCCGCGGTTGCACGAATGGAAAACAGGATGGAATTCCGCCAGAGCAGCAAAATGCTTGGCGATAGCGATCTCACTCAAAGGGCGCAGTAAACTGAAATAACGCTGAGGTAATCCGATCTGTTGCTCGATATAACCCTGAAATTCACGCTCAAACTCACCTGATTTAGAATATTGGTGATTGATTTTCGTACCGATTATACTTGCTTCATTGGCTGAGCGTTCATTGGACAAGGCAATATCCCGGATATCATACAAATAAGCTGCCAGCAAAGATTCAAAGGCCACTATTGCCGAAAAGGGCGTATGACCATTTAGGAAACCTTCCTCATTTAACCTCAACATTTTTTCATCCAGCTGCCGGCTTATAAGCGTTTTTTCCGTTAAACCGGCGACTTCGATCGTCCCCAAAACCGCTGCATTCGCATTAATAGCCAAAGCATGACAACGATAGCCTGCCGCTTTGAGGAAAGCGAGGCTTACAGCTGAATCCTTACCGCCACCTACCGGAACCAGCACCTCTCGTACATTTTTTTCTTCCAATTTATTCATCGCTTCATACGTGGATAATGTCCAAAAAAACGGCAAATTTTCCCGCACTTCAACGGAATGCAAATACATAAAGTTGTCATAATCCGCCGGACAGTTATTACGATAAAAAAACTCTCCCAAGCCGCCAAAATAGAGCTTGCGCCAAAATTCCACCTCAGCTTCATTCAGTTTGCCGGCTTGTACCACGACTTCCGGTGGGCAAGCGATCTTCCAGTAACTGATCAGTTCAACCATTCCCAATAAAAATGCCAAACGATGCAACATTTGAGCATCTTTATTCTTAATTCGCTCAGGCGCGACCGGAATAACACAGCGCGGCGTAAATTCAGCGAGGCCCGGCACGCTGAACTTAAACGTTATCGTCAGGCCATCGTCTCCACTTGCCAGCTCGTAGCTTTCATATATGAACCGTGGATATCTATCACGTAAATCAGACCAAGTTTTAGCTTTCACTTAAATTTCTTCCTTAAAATTTTCAAAATATTTTTTTGCATGTGCGGCAATTTCGGACAAAGTCGTTGCCCGGAACGGATTTTCAAGTCCAGCAGCATTCACCAGCTGTGCAAAGCTTTTGCTGCCGCCCAAGTCACATAAACGCATGTAATCTTGCCACGCCGCTTTCATATTCGTTAGCCCTTTGTGCCAAAATTGCAAGGAACAGTTTTGTGCTAAAGTGTAATCAATATAATAGAATGGCAAGGTAAAAATATGGCTTTGACGGAACCAATAGCCACCGTCTTTAAGTATTTTGATATCCGCATAGTCACGATGCGGTAAATATATTTTTTCCAACTTACGCCAAGTTTTCATACGTTCAGCCGGAGTAAACTCAGGATGACGGTATACTTCATGTTGGAAATGGTCAACCAATGCCCCGTAAGGAATGAACAAAACGGCTGTGGCCAAATGTTCGAAATTGTAACGATCGGTAGCCGCACCAAAAAACGGTTTCATATAATTCCACGTTAGATATTCCATACTCATCGAATGTATTTCAGCCGCATCCATGCTAGGCCAGATATATTCCGGCAGGATTGTGTTGCGACTGCGATACACTTGGAAAGCATGGCCGACTTCATGCGTCAGTACATCTATGTCATCAGCCGTGCCATTAAAATTGGCCAAAATGAACGGCGACTTATACAAAGGAATGTATGCACAATATCCGCCGCCGTGCTTTCCTGGACGGAGCGGCAAATCCATCAAACCGTTTGAGATCATGAAATTAAAGAACTCCCCTGTTTCCGGGGACAACTGATTATACATGGCACGCGCTTTTTCCACTAACTCTTCTTCGTTACCAAGCGGCTTAGGATTTCCAGTGGGAAATGATAAACCTTCATCGTAGAATGTCAGCTTCTCAAGGCCCAAGCGTGTGGCCTGCCGCTGCCGCAATTCGGTAGCCAGCGGAACAATATATTTAATTATAGCTTTGCGATAAGCCGCAACTTCTGCCTCGCCGTAATCAAGTCGACCCATACGCGCATAGCCCAAAGCGACATAATCCTTATAGCCCAATTTACGAGCTATTTCCGTACGTACTTTAACCATTTTGTCGAAAATTATATTGAACTCGTTTAAATTGTCGGCAAAAAATTTGTTATAAAGCTTGACCGCCCGGTGTCGCAAATCTCGCTCGGGATCGGTCGTAAACGGCAGCAGCCCAGCTAATGTATATTTTTTCCCGTCCAAATCTAGCTTGGCGGAAGAGCGCAGCAAATCGTATTCCGTGTTAAGCTTATTTTCCTGCACCAGAAGATCCATAATACTTGGATTGAAAGCAGTTAAATACTGTTCGGCAATTTTAAAAATCAAATCCCCGACCTTGGCATTAAGTTCACTTCGGAATTTGCTGTCGAGCAAAGCGCGGTAAAACTTGGCCACTAATGCCGCAAAACGCGGTGATTGTTCATCGAAATAATTCAACTCCGTTTGGTAGAACGGATCAGTCGTGTCCATTGAAGACCGGATGTGGCAAAGCGTCGCCTGAGTTTGCCAATTATTTCGGATAACATTAAGTTCCTGCCAATGTTCAAGTTGATCATCAACAAATGAAGCGGTTGCAAACCCGTGTAATCTGTCAGTAAATTCAGCTTCTATTTGCTCAATATCCGGCCGTACATACGGCATATCTTTGAAGTTCATCTTGGCCTAAGCTCCTTTCCCGTCTTTACGGTAATTATAACATTTAAACTTCCTTTACGACGAATCGGATATTTTAAAATTTCCTGTTGACAAAAAAGTAAAAATCAAGTATCATGACTAAGCTGTCAATTGACCACGGGCCTTTAGCTCAGTTGGTTAGAGCAACCGGCTCATAACCGGTCGGTCCCGGGTTCGAGTCCCTGAAGGCCCACCATTATTGTCTTTTGACACACACAATTTTATATGGGAGAATTCCCGAGCGGCCAAAGGGGGCAGACTGTAAATCTGTTGTCACCGACTTCGGTGGTTCGAATCCACCTTCTCCCACCACGTAAAAAGCCTTGAGTGATCAAGGCTTTTTACGTTACCCTTCACAACGATTGCAACTTTCAACTTAAAACTTACTACACGTAGAACTTACCACCGTATCAAAGCGTCATACGCACTGTCGTTTAATTTTGCACCAAATATGCTATCGTTTCCCGATTAAGATTAGAACCAATCACGACAATGCTGGTTTCCTTACCCAAAGGCATACCGGTTATCGCGTATAGCCCTTCTACCAAATCGAAATTCAAGTTTTCACCGTTAGCCGTAGGGAAAAAACCCTTAGCGCGGACCACCCGCCCCAAAACCCCACTGGTCAAAATTTGTAAAAAAGACTGTAGCTCCATAGGATTCCGTAAGGTGCAGCGTTTGAAGCTGATCGTTTCCAAATCCGGTCCTTTATTCTTGGCTGTCAGCACAAACCTTTTTTTCAATTTATTCGGCAAAATGTCATTTTTAAGATCGGCATATTCCCTGCGCAGCAACTCTTCAAACTCATCTTTTGACCATTTATCATAATGCTTATGCAAAAACTCAGCATCTGACGGTATATGCAGTTCTTCACTTAAGCGGCGATAATCGTCCTCGGTCCACGTTTCAGACTTGCTGACCACTATCGTCCCAGCCGTCTGTAATTGGCTATAAAAAATATCCGGATTATTTCTACGACTGATTTCGTAATTTTTTCCGTCAATTATAGTAACCGGTGCCAGAATTCCTATCCTCTCGTAGCAAATCGTACGCACATGCTCGATTATGCTAGCGGTTTTGGCTACTCCACTCGGTTCAACCACCAAATAATCCGGGTCTAAGGAATTAGCAATAGTGTATAAAGAATGGTTAAAGTCAATATTAAGGGAACAGCAAATACAGCCTTCACTGAGTTCAACAATTTTGCGAAACGGACTCGCTCCATCGCCGTTCGTTCCACTCTCTCGCAATCTTTCCGCATCAATATTTATGTCCGCAAATTCATTCTCGACTATCACGAACTTACGGCCGGTGACCTTGCTCATTCGCATGATAAAACGTGTTTTTCCTGCTCCCAGGAAGCCGGAAACAAATAGTATTTTCATAATTTCGCCTATCTTTTTCTTCGCAAATTAAAAGAGGACGAGTAGAAACCCGTCCTCCTTAATTTACAACACTTATGTTTACAGAACAACTACCGGCTTAATCAAATCAGCTGGTTTGTTCTTCATCAGCATCAAAGCATCTTCAACATGCTCGAAGCCTTGGAAGCGGTGAGTCAGCAAAGGCTTAACATCCAATTTGCCGCAAGCTACCAAGCTAGAAAGTTTTTCCAAACGGAGACGTCCGCCGGGCATCAGGCCGCCGTTGATTTGTTTGTGTCCCATACCAACGCCCCATTCAACACGCGGAATATTAATATAGGTACCTTCGCCGAGATAGTTGACGTTACCGATCTTCCCGCCCGGTTTCAAAGCCTTAACAGCAGGTTCGAATGTGGTGCAATCACCGCCGGCAATAACGACTTTATCAACACCTTGGCCGTGAGTCATTGCCAATACTTGTTCATCAATCGGGCCGTCCTTATAGCTGATAACATCAGTTGCGCCATAACCTTTAGCGGCAGCAATACAATTAGGACGAGTACCGACAACGATAATTCTTGAAGCACCGCGCAAGTTAGCACCGGCGACTGACATCAGACCTACAGGTCCGATACCTATAACCAAAACGGTATCACCGAATTGTACGTCAGCCAGTTCTACACCGTGGAAGCCGGTCGGAACCATATCTGAAAGCATACAGGCTTCAGCTGGGGAAATCGAATCAGGCAGAAGAGCCAAGTTACCGTCAGCGTCATTCACATGGAAATATTCACCGAAAACACCGTCTTTGAAGTTGGAGAATTTCCAACCGGCAAGCATTCCGCCCGAATGCATCGGGAAACCAGCTTGCGCCTGCAAGGAGTTCCAATCAGGTGTAATAGCAGCTACCATTACCCGATCGCCTACCTTAAAATCTTTTACCAATGAACCTACTTCAGCTACAACACCGCAGCCTTCATGACCTAAGATCATGTTCTCCCGCTCGCCGATTGCGCCTTCCCATACGGTATGTACATCAGATGTACAGGGGGAAAGAGCCAACGGTTTGACGATAGCGTCCAACGGACCGCAAGCCGGACGTTCCTTCTCAATCCAGCCAATCTCACCGATACGTAACATCGCAAAACCCTTCATAATTTGTCTCCTTTCAAATAAAACAACGCTTTAATATTGTTTCTGCTAGTAGTATATCATTTACTGAAGTTAAGAAACGGGTTTAATTGTAAAAAATCGTCATTTTTAGCGGCATTAAATTTTATTTTCTTGTCATATAGACAGTAAACAGGAACCATTCCCGTTTGTTCTCTTGAAGAAAAACGTTGCCGAAGAATCCTTATATGAGCACGTCAATGCGGATGCACGTCCGGATTAGTCACTATTAAAGCTTATGCTTTATTATGCCTTTTTACGCTTTTTAAAATTTAGCAAGTTCCTCTATAAAACGCCGACAAGCCTTGGCCGAATTTTTGGAAGCCTTAACCAGATATTTTTGGAAATCGGTTTCATTACCTTCCCGCACCGTTATATCTGACAATGAACGAATAATTATTGAAGGCTTTTTCCATGCCGCTGCGACCTGAGCTATGGCACAGCCCTCCATCTCTACCGCTATCGCCTCCGGGCAACGGCTAAGTATAGTTTTGAGCTGCTCATCTGTCGAAATAAATTGATCCCCGGTTACAATTTCGCCTTGGCGATAAGGGAGGTTCAAATCAGACAAAACCTTAACCATGCATTTGAGCCAGCTGGCATCCGTTGTAAAGGTATAAGGCTCAAGTCCCTTTCTCGGATGAGCCGAATCGAACAGCAAGTCATAATATGTAGTGGAAGTGCCGACTACAATATCGCCAACTTCCTCGTCAGCTCGCAAACCGCCGGCCGAACCAATATTGACAATACCCTCAATCTCATAGTTACTGAGCAAATAAGCCGCCTGCAAAGCCGCCTGCACTTTTCCGATACCGCTCTGAGCAACAATTACTTCCTGTCCGGCAAGTTTTCCTAGTAGCACTTCACTTATTGGAGTAGTTTTTTCGGTGACATCAGTCATCAATTCACGTAAAGCCGTAACTTCTTCTTGCATTGCACCAATTATTGCGATCATTGTATCCCTCACATCTATAAAAAATTTTGCTTTTATCGTATCACCTCAAGAAATAAGCTTGCAAGCCTGTAGGCAAAAAAAGTTTTTTACTTTATACTTATTCTGATATAGATCTGCCGAAATTTTACGCTATCTGTATTTTTAAAGCTATGCAGTGCTGGGAGACCAGTCGGAGAGGTAAAAATGAGAGAATTTATTATAAATAACGAACAATCCGGGAAAAAAGTCGTTCGGATATTGACAACACTGTATCCAACCGTTCCGGCCTATATTTTTCAAAAGGCTTTACGTAACAAAGATCTAATGCTTGACGGTAAACGGCTAAAAAACGATGTTACGGCAGAAGCTGGCCAGACATTACGAATTTATGTTAAAGATGAAGTATTAGCGCAGGCTTCCGATAATACGGATCGTAAAAATCAGCTTCCATCTTATACGGTGGTGTATGAAGATAAAAATATAATTTTAATCAATAAGCCGCAGGGACTGACTGTTCACCCCGGCAAAAATACCCCACCGCACAGCACCTTAATCGAAAAGTTACGGGCAGATTATAATGATGAAAATCTTACACTGTGTCACCGCCTTGACCGTAACACCGGTGGCCTTGTTCTTGTTGCCAAAAATAAAGTTACTTTGGGCAAAATAAATGAGGCCTTGGCAGAACAACAAGTTATTAAACGTTATCGCTGCTTAGTACGTGGTATTCCAGATATAGGTCGAGATGTGTATATCAGCGACGGAGATTCCATGCATGAATTGAATGCGTTCTGGGAAAAGCCGGCCAATTCGGACGAGGTTTTCATTCATGATGAACAGCAAGCCGATGATTTGCCGATCTGTACCCGCTATCGAGTTTTACATATTTTTACGGCATTAGCCGCAGATGGCGAACCAATATCCGAGCTTGAGGTCGAGTTGGTCACTGGCCGTACGCACCAAATAAGAGCCCATCTAGCTCACATTGGTCACCCGATTCTAGGTGACGGCAAATATGGTCGTAACGAGTTCAACTCACAGTTCAAAAATAAGCACGGCGGTAAACTAAATAAGCAGCAGTTATTTGCCACCACTTTAATGTTCGGCAACGACTTACCGGCCGGATTGACTGAATTGAAACGGCGCACCTTCAAAATTTCTCCAGATTATACAGTCAGTGGATTATAGAATATATCATATATCAAGCATAAAAACATGATGCAACAACGTTGAAGTGAAGTAAAGCACAGGAAATTTTCCGTCACTTCCGGTTGAGCTTGCGAAATTTTAAAGGTGAAAAACCGCTGTATTGGCAAAAAGCCCTAGCGAACTTGCTATGGCTCTCATATCCGATACGTCGTGCTATTTCGCCAATTGGCAGACCGGTATCGGTCAAAAATCCCGCTGCCATTTTCAAGCGGTAATTTTTAATGTAGGAATGTATGGAACCCGACTCAACTTTAGCAAAAACATTTTGCAGACGATATACGCTTACTTTAAAATGTTCAGCCATTTTTTTCATGTTTAATTGTTGGGCATAATTATCATGTAAATATAATTTTATTGCCTGCAGCAATTCTTCATCGTTCAGCCGCCGCGATGCTGAGCCTTTCACGCCTTCATTTTCAGGCATATTATTCACCTCACAACCAATTTGTTTTATGATAACAAATTAGTTAGCCAAGCGCAACCATAAATGAATAAATTTCTTTTAAAATCGTTAAAATTATTTTAATTTCTAAATTAAAATATATTTGTTAAGCCATTTATGGTGGCATGGGTAGTGCAATTTATTGCGAATTTGCGGCTCCGTTTGCGGTCCATTTGCAACTCCGTTTGCGATACACAGTGCTGCTACGTCCAGTGCAACTATGTCAGTGCTACTACGTAAGTGCTGCTACGTCCAGTTATATTCCTTTAGCCCGCAAATTTTCCCCTATGTATTCGGCAATAGCTTTGTTACCCACAACATTAGGATGGACAGCATCGGGGAACCAATCCGGACGATTCTCAGTTAAGCTATATAGGTCAATCACCGGTAATGAAAGCTCCGCGGCGATGGAATTAACAATATGAGGGATTTCATATTTTATAATGAAATCATTACAACAAAACTTATCTTTAACCGTTAGAAAAACTTTAGGCGGCAACATTAATACCACCTTACGAGTTGGCACGGCCGCGATATATTGTTCCAGCAAACGTTTATATTCATACCTAAATGCGCCTGGATGCCAGCACAAACCTTTCGAGTCATTTGTTCCTAACATAAATAAAAGTAAGTCGCCTGGTGCATTCAAAGAGTCCCGATAAAACTGCGTCGCCGTGTATGGACGATCGCTCCGCGCCAACGCAGTAGCTCCGCAAATTCCGAAATTAACACTACGAAAATCGTCACCCAAAAATTCAACTAGTTGGGCCGGATATGAAGCGATATCTCTTTCCTCAGCCACTCCATAACCGTAAGTTATACTGTCACCCACCGCAACAATGATATGCGAGCCATTGCCGCAAATCAAAGGTTTGGTTTCATCTAATTCAGGCATTGTTTCTCCTTATGTTTCGAATTATTTCATCTCCTGCAAACGCTTGATGATCGCTTGCAAGGCTTCGGCCAAGCCATTTAACTCTTCCTCGGTAGTATACTTGCCGATACTGATGCGCAAAGAGCTGCGTGCCGTTTGTTCTTCAATTCCCATGGCCAGCAAAACGTGACTTGCCTCAAGCGATCCTGCCGTGCAAGCCGATCCGGCCGAGCAACAATATCCCAGACCGTCCAACATTAACAAAAGTGCTTCTCCGTCCGTACCGGCAAAAGTGAAATTTATATTATTCGGCAGTCGCTCAGTCGGATGTCCGCGCAAAACCGCTCCCGGCACCGCTTCACTCACCTGACGGATGAACTTTGACTGTAATGCGCTTAACCTGGCATTAGCCTCCATTCGTTCCGCTTCCGCCAGTTCCAGCGCACGCGCCATGCCGACAATAGCCGGTAGATTTTCGGTTCCAGCCCGTTTAGTGCGTTCCTGCCCACCGCCATCCAACAAATTTTTAATCTTTATCCCTCGGCGCACATATAAGCAACCAACCCCTTTAGGGCCGTAAATCTTGTGTCCGCTCAACGAACAAAGATCAATCGCATCTCTCTCGACATCGATACTTTGGGTTCCGGCAGCCTGCACGGCATCAGTATGAAAAATCACGCCGTGTTTACGGCATATTTCGCCTATCTCAGCAATCGGCTGCAAGGTCCCGACTTCATTGTTGGCCGTCATAACGGATACCAAAATCGTCTCGGCATTTATCGCCGCTTCTAGTTTTCCGGGATCCACCATTCCATAGGCATCGACCGGCAAATAAGTTATTTTAAATCCTTCTTTGGCTAAAGCACGGCAAGTATGCAAAACCGCATGATGTTCAACTGCCGAGGTTATTATATGTTTACCCTTATAAGCATTTGCTTTAGCAACCCCTTTGATAGCCCAATTATCTGACTCCGTTCCGCCCGAGGTAAAAAATATTTCGGCTGAAGGACAATTAAGACACGCCGCAACCCTTATCCTAGCCAAATCGAGTTCATTGCGAGCCGCGCGGCCGAGTGCGTGAACCGAAGACGGATTTCCGTAGATTTTTGACTGCACGCGGTTTACTTCTTCCAATACTTCTGCTCGCATCGGCGTTGTAGCCGCATAATCAAAATATATCGTCTTATTATTCATTTTGCGCCTCCTTACCGCTTCGTCTCGTATTTATTATAGGGCGGATGTTTTTTCCTTCATAGCCGTTATTTCCCGGTTCATAAAAAATGCGGTTTTTTAACTCATCCGGCAGATACTGCTGTTCCACATATCCTCCGGGGAAATCATGCGGATATAGATAACCTTGGCTGTAGCCGAGCTTAGTCATATCTTTTATCGGGGCGTTACGCAAATGCATGGGAATAATGCCTGTACGTTCATTTTCTACACATTTCAATGCTGCGTTTATAGCTGCGTAAGCTGTGTTTGATTTAGGTGAAGTGGCGATCAGCAAAGCTGCCTCAGCCAACGGTATTCGCGCTTCCGGCATACCTACCGCAACCGCAGCCTGATAAGCCGACACAGCTACCGTGAGCACGGAAGGATTAGCAAGTCCGACATCTTCTGCCGCACAGATCACCAGGCGTCTAGCCAAAAATTCAATATCTTCACCGCCATGAAGTGCCAAGGCAAGATAATATGCCGTAGCATCAGGGTCACTGCCGCGCATTGATTTAATTAAAGCGGATATCGTGTCATAATGCCCTTCCCCCGTCGCGTCAAAGGCGGTGCTGCGGCGTTGCATTGATTCAGCCACATCATTGACAGTTACGTGCAAAGTTCCAGCGGCATCCGGCTGAGTCGAGCAAACCGCCAATTCCAAGGCGTTGAGCGCAATTCTGGCATCCCCGTTGCAGTGGTTGGCAATAAACTGCAAAGCCGTTTCTTCAACCTCAGCCTGCCACGCCGCTAGCCCACGTTCAGATGTGAGTGATCGCCGCAAGATAGTCAAGATATCCGTCTCGGAAAGCGGAAACAGTTGAAATACCGTGGCACGCGATATCAGAGCCTTATTAACCTCAAAATACGGATTTTCCGTGGTTGCGCCGATCAAGATTACCAAGCCGGCCTCCACTGACGGTAGCAATGCGTCTTGTTGAAGTTTATTGAAACGATGAATCTCATCTATAAAGAGGATTACCTGTCCTTCCGGCGTGAGCAAAGGATTGGCGGCGTCAGCAATAATTTGCTTTATGTCGGTGACCCCGGCAGTTACAGCATTTAGGCGTTTAAATGGAAGTTTGGTCGTCGCAGCAATAACTTTAGCTAACGAAGATTTGCCGGTTCCGGGCGGGCCGAACAAAATTATTGAGCTTAATTTATCGCCATCAATCATCCGGCGTAACAATTTGCCCGGAGCAAGCAGATGCGACTGTCCGACGTACTGCTCAACGGATGCTGGGGCCATTCTGTAAGCAAGCGGTTCTTGCCGCATAAAAACCTCCCTTTCGGCCAGCTTTGTCGCCGTATCAGTTAAGTTCCAAGGTAGTTATTTTATTCACACCTTCAGCGACCAAAGCGTCAATATCGAGTTTTGCTTCCGCCGCAACAGCTACTTTAATCGACGGCCTCGTACGCGGATGACGGGCAACGAACACCGTACAGCAATCTTCATAAGGCAAAATTGAAGTATCAAATGCTCCAATTCGTTTGGAAATGTTAACCGTGTCATCTTTGTCGGTGCCTATCAACGGCCTGAATATGGGCATATTCACCACAACATCTGTAGTACACAAGGCTTCAAGGGTTTGACTGGCCACCTGTCCCAGACTTTCGCCGGTAATAAGGCAACGCGCTTGATTTTTAACAGCCACCTGTTCAGCAATTCGCATCATTATACGCCGCATGACTATCGTCATCATATCTTGCGGAGCATTGTCCCTGATCGCCAGCTGAATATCAGTAAAATCGACAATATGGAGTTTCAGTCGTCCACAATAATCCGTCAATATCTCAGCTAAATCAATAACTTTTTGTTTGGCCCGATCACTCGTGTAAGGATAAGTATGGAAGTAAATAGCTTCCAATTCCATCCCGCGGCTGGCCATCATGTATCCGGCAACCGGACTGTCTATGCCGCCTGAAAGTAAAAGCAAGCCCTTGCCCGAAGTTCCAATCGGCAAGCCCTTAACCCCGGGAACGATATCTGTGTATAAACAAAGCTCATCACGGATGTCAACATAAAGTATGAAATCCGGATTATGAACATCAACCGATAACTGGGGGAAGTTATCCAACAAATATCCCCCCAAATGCGCTGAAATTTCTGGTGACGTCATGGGGAAAGACTTAAGACCACGCTTACTCTCCACTTTAAAGCTTAAATTGCCTTTGCCATTCAAATAATCGTTCATATAGTCTTTCGCAGCCGGCAGCAAAGCTTCTAAGGTCGCCGGATAAGCTCGGACCTTGCTAGCTGAAACCAAACCGAACACTTCAGTTACTGTTTTTAAGGCCAAGTCACAATCGGCAAATTCATTCTCTGGCACAATCCAAATTCTCGACTGACTTTGCTTGACCTTGAAATCACCGATTTTGTTCAGCCGACGTTTCAGATTGGCCATCAGCCGCTGTTCGAATTTGCCTCGATTCAAGCCTTTTAACGCTATCTCCCCTAAACGGGCCAGGATTTGTTCGTTCTTCATTTAGATCTCCATCTCTCCATTGGTCTATTTATATCGTTGTTGATTTTATATAATATAGTTTATATTTACTTTCAGCTGTCATAATGATGCACATGATAAGTTATCGTTGTAATGTGCTATCCTGCGATTTTACCCGTAATTTCGGTACGATTTCCCGTAAGGCATCGATCAAAGCAGTAAGATCACTTTTTTCATGATCGGGTGCCAAACTTATACGCAATGCCGAGGTCTTGCGTGCCTCATCAATCGGCAACGCGTCAAGAACGTGACTACGGTTATCAGACGAGCTGCAGGCAGAATGCGTTGCTACATAGATTTCTTTATCCGCCAGAGCATGGGCTAAAGTCTCGGGATTAACGCCCGGGAACGACACATTCAATATATATGGCGAATATTTGGCCGGCAAATTCGGGCAACAACCGAGGCCGGCGCGATTAAGTCCGTCGACCAAAAAATTGTGCAAGTCCTGCACATAGGCAAAATTAGTCGCCATGGATTTGGTCTGTATTTGAGCTGCCCTAGCCAGGCAAGCACATAGTACCGGATTTTCCGTTCCGCTGCGCAAGCCGTTTTGTTGGCCACCACCTAGAATCAGCGGGTCTATCCTCAAGCCTTTTCTTATGTAGAGGAGGCCAATACCTTTTGGCGCATATATTTTGTGCCCGGAAAAAGAGGCCAAGTCTACGCCGGTCTGCAGTGGATAAAATGGAAGCTTTGTCCAACCTTGTACCGCATCAATATGAATTATCGCCTGGGGAGCCAAGCTGTCTCGCAGCTTAACAATTGCGGCTATATCAGGATGTGACCCTAGTTCATTATTAACCAGTGAAATGCTTATCAAAGCGGTTTCCCGGCTCAACGCCGTTCGCAGTTCCTTCAAATCAGGCAGCAAATCCCCTGTCGTTGCCAAGTAGCGCACATTGTATCCTTTTTGAGCCAGGTAGGCACAGGTCTTGAGTGTAGCTTTATGTTCAATATCCCAAGTAATAATATCACGCCCGCCGTGAGGATGAGCGGCGATTACCCCGCGCAGTGCGGTATTTATTGATTCAGTCGCGCATGAAGTAAACAACAAATTTTCCGGACGACACCGCAACACCTCCGCTATGTCTTTGCGAGCCTGTTTGATAACCTGTTCAGCCTCATAGCCCAATCTGTGTATAGCGGCAGGGTTGGCATAAGTCGATTTCGATAAACTAAGGTATAGATCTAAAATTTCCGGCAAAGGTAAAGTTGACGCAGTCTGATCAAAATACAAGTTCATTCCCCCTCGATTTATCCTGTTGATTCAATTATTCATGTTGATTAAATCAAGCATAAGTGCACAACGATCTGTCGGCATTATTGCCTCCACCAGCTCGCAAACTGCACCGGTACGGTTATATATCTTAGCATTATGTGTAAGAACCGGAAAGGCTTTTGTAATATCAAGATACCGTGCTTCATCTGTTAAAGCCGGTCGAACCGCCAATACAGCCTGAGCTTTCGTGCCTACCGAGCGAACGTCCCATAAAACCGCGCTTTTACTTTCTTTGTCACTGGTTAAACGGGACAACAGATTAGGGTATATCACAGCCGGGATATAGGCTTTGCCGTACACCAATGGCTTGCCTTCTTCAGACTCATCCAACCAAATTATCTCATAGACGCCTTGCTGCAAAATTGTCGTGTTTTTGCCAAATCCGGCTGTCACATCTACCGAGATTCGCTTCAAATGTCGATAGTCTATAAAGTGCCTTGTTCCGGTTAACGGTGGACGGAAAGCTGAAAAAGCCATGGAATTGTAGTTACGGATGACTTGTAATTCCGGCGTTGCCGTAACAAATGTCCCGCGGCCTTTAATAATATAAAGTTTTCCTTCCGCCACCAGTTCCGCAACTGCTTGGCGAACTGTAGGGCGTGACAAATCCAACTCTTCACACAATTTAAGCTCGGTGGGGATTTTTTCACCAGGGCTGTAGACGGCATCGGCTATGCGCCTTTGCAGCAATTCTTTGAGTTGTGCATATAACGGCACACTGCTGCGCTTATCCAACTTTTCCATGTGCCCTCCAAATTAAACATGATGTATATACATCTTAGCACTAAACAATTACGCAGCAAATAATCCTTCAAATGTTGAAGAATACACCCTACGCAAAACAAGCCGAACATCCGTTGCGCATAGGTGCCGGTCAGCTGTCAACTGCCTGCCACCCTCTGCGGAGGATATCAGTTAAGCACGGCGTGTTCACCGTTAAGCCAGTCAAAGGCTGTTATGGCAATAGCGGCGCGAAATGCATTTTCCGGCTCGACTATACAAGCTACAGCCAGCAAGCTGTGCAATTCGCTGTTATACCGGCTCGCCCATAACTTTCCTGCCGTCAGGCATCGACTTAATTTGAGCGGCGGGAACAACTTTGAACAGTCATCCGAAAAACTGCTCCGGCTGTCCAAACGAGTACGAACTTCAACTGCGCTATATAGTTCATTGCGTTTAACACCAAGATCGATTTCACCATGAGCGAGTCTTAAATTATGGTCTAGTAAAACAAAACCACAGTGGCCAAGCCACTTAGCAATTATTCGCTCACCCATAGTACCTAGTACATGTTTGTCCCACCATTTGATCGGACAGTTGCCTACCAACCACCAATTGTAGTAGCAAGCCATTAGGCTCGTTGAAATATTCGGCCTAAACATAGGATAAAGCGCAAAGTCGGTATTATATTCTTGCACTAGCCTTACCATTTGGTCAAAAAGCTGCGCCGATGTTCCGGGCAAAGGCCGTATTCCTTTATCGCCTGACGATGAGCGGCGGTTCCATAGCCTTTGTGCGCTGCAAAACCATATTGGGGATAGATTTTGTCTTGTTGCACCATATAACGATCCCGTGACACTTTAGCCAAAATAGATGCCGCCGCAATTGAGGCCGACAGACTGTCGCCCTTAGTAATAGCCAAATATGGAATCGCATAGTCTTTCAGCTTAAAGTAGTCGACCAATACGTAGTCGGCCTTGATGCTCATCCTGCCGACGGCTTGTTTGAGGACCAAATCGTTAGCCGGGCCGATACCAATTTGGTCAATTACCTTAGCAGTTACCATAGCAATCGAATAGGCGGCGGCACGTTCGCAAATAATATTAAAAAGTTCCTCACGTCGCTTGGGCGAAAGTTTTTTAGAATCATTTACCCCGTAAAGCGGTCGTCGCGGGTCAATAACTACCGCTGCGGCAAAAATCGGTCCTGCCACCGGCCCGCGCCCAGCCTCATCCGTTCCTGCAATACAGGTGAAGCCTTGTTGTGCCGCTTGTTCTTCAAATTTCAGCATTTTCTCGTATTGCAGCTTAAGCTCAGCCTCAGGCGAAGCTTTGGCGTGATCCGCATCATTTTTTGCTGCCGGAATAACCGGAATAAATAAATCAGTCATATTCATACCTCCACCGCGAGTTTAGCTGAAAAAAATATTTTTAGAAGCGACAAAAATCTACAAACGGAACAAAATCCCGCCTAAACTTTAAGTCCTGCCTAAACTTTAAAACCTATCTAAAGTAATTTTCCCCATTTTGCCGCTGCGCAATTCATCCAAAAACAGCGTAGCAAAACGCAGGGTATTAAGTTTGCCACCAGACTGCAAACAACCGCGATTGCGTGCCCCTTCCTCATAAAGCTGCCACACCGGCTGGTCTAAGTCGGTGAGTTTTAGCCTTTCCATGAGCGGTAGCGGATAAAGCTCAGCCAAGCATTCAATCATTCTCGCTGCGATATCTTCTACATCGAAGACTTGATCTTTGACGGCCCCAGTGGCCGCTAGGACTAGTTGAGCGTGCGCACTTGTTATTTTGGGCCACAGCACACCCGGAACATCCATTAATTCAAGATCTCCGGTACGCACCCACTGCAAAGCTCGGGTCACGCCGGGGCGATCACCGGTAACGACGGCCTTGCGTCCGGCTAAGCTATTAATCAAGGTTGATTTACCGGTGTTCGGAATACCCAAAACCATCGCCCTAACCGGTCTGCCGCTCCGCCCCTTGTCTTCAGCCCGACGCAGCTTGTCCGCCACCAGTTCACGGCATTTTTGCGCCAAATCGTTCATTCCCTTAATGGTAGCCAAGTTGAAGGCCGCCGCTGCAAGCGATTCGGTCTGATATTTGTTAAGCCAACGCTCTGTCCATGTCGGATCAGCCAAGTCTTTTTTGGAAAGCACCAAAAGCCGCGGTTTATTTAGCAAAAGCTTATTCAGCTCGGGATTGCGACTGGAAGCCGGTATTCTCGCATCGGCCAATTCAATAACCAAATCGACCAGTTTTAATTTTGCTTTGATATCGCGCATCGCTTTAGTCATATGACCCGGATACCAATTAACTTCTGCCATAGCCACCTTCCTCGTTAACTAATATTTTGTAAATTACATGGAAAATTAATGCAGACAGCTGGACCAAAATTTGTTCAAAATTCGTTCGCCAGCTATATGGAAAAGCCGCCATCAAAGGCGGCTTTTGAATTACTTGCGATTTGATAATTTTTCTTTAATCTTAGCCGCTTTACCGGTTCTGCTCCGCAGATAATAAAGCTTGGCACGGCGAACCAGACCTTTACGTACAAGTTCAATTTTTTCAATCTTAGGCGAATGAACAGGCAAAATACGTTCTACACCTACGCCGTATGACAAACGGCGAACTGTAATTGTTTCGCTCAAGCCTTGGCCTTTGCGCGCAATTACCGTACCTTCAAATACTTGGATACGTTCGCGGTTACCTTCTTTAATCTTAAGGTGCAACTTTACGTAATCACCTACTTCGATGTTTTTGTAACCGTCTTTCATTTGAGCTGCTTCTACAGCTTTTACTAAATCCATTATTGCGTTCCTCCTCTCTTCCCAGAACGTTCATGCACGCAACCCGCAGCGGACCGTTCGTACTCAGCTGTCACACAACAGCCCGAACATTATACCATTTTGGTGGTTACAATTCAAGAGTTATTTCCGCCATGAATTTTGCCAAATCAGCATATTCTTGGGCCGACAGTTTCAAACTGTCAAACAGATCGGGACGTTTAATCGCGGTTTCGCTCAAGGCAGACAGCCTCTGCCACTTATCAATCTCGCGATGATTGCCGCCAAGCAAGACTGCCGGGATTTTTTTGCCGCGCCAAACAGCTGGTTTCGTATATTGTTTTTGTTCCAAATAACCAGAAAAATGCGACTCATCACTAAATGCATCTTGGTTCGGCAAAACACCTTCCAGCATTCGCGCCACCGCATCAATTATGATGCAGGCCCCATATTCGCCAGCCGTCAAAACATAATCGCCCAAAGAAACTTCCGCAATGTCATTCGCAGTCAAAACCCGGTCATCTATTCCTTCATAATGACCGCAAAGTAAGACGATTTCTTTCAAGCCGGCCAGTTCCTTTGCCAAGGCTTGATTGAAAACTTTGCCCTTGGGCGAAAGGTAAATAAGCTTACGTTCGGCGGGCAAAGCAGCGTACGTCAAACTGTCGAGGCAGCGCTGCACCGGTTCGCATTGTATGAGCATTCCGGTTCCGCCGCCGGCCAAACTGTCATCGACTCGTCCATAACTGTTGTCGGCAAAATCACGCAGCTGAATTGTTTCAATTTCAAACAAGCCCTTTTGCCAAGCTCGACCGGTAACACTGGTGGCTAAGTTTTGCCGGATCATTTCGGGGAATAAAGTAATAACCGTAAACTTCATAATCTTACCTGTTATGAATATATTTCCAAAAGGCCGGGCGGTAGCTTTACTTTTATAATTCCTCGGGACAAGTCAACATCCTGCAACGTAGATGGCGCAAGTGGGAACAGCAGATCCTTTTGCCGTGGTCGTTGCACGACATACACATCCTGAGCCGTGTTTTGCAAAATATCTTTCAGATGGCCCAAAATATTTCCGGTTTCATCCATGACGACACAGCCAATCAGGTCACAAACATAGTATCTGCCCGCGGGCAAAGGCGGGGTTTCCGACCGCTTTTTGGCTAAATAGCACATGCGCAAAGCATCAGCCGCCTCTCGCGAATCTACTTGGCTGAGATGTACGGTAGCCGTCTTACCTTGGCCGCGCCAAACGGTCGTCACTTTTCTGATCATTTTTTCGTCGCGATCTAAAAGATAGAGTATGGCATCGCCGTCGGCCGATAAATTGCCGTCACCAAGGATGCGATACTTCATATCGCCGTAAATGCCGTGCGGAGCAGTCAACTGTGCCGTAAGCAAAAACTCGCGCAAAACACGAGCCTTGCTGGATTTTTCCTTCAGTAAAGCTTCATTTCCACGCGAGTCCATTTTCACCTCAGTCGACAAAATCAATTACCACACGACGATCGACCTGAGAAGCTTTAGCTTTCATCAGAACCCGTATTGCTTGAGCTCTCCGGCCACCGCGGCCAATCAAACGGCCCATATCGTCAGGTGAACAGGTTACTTTCATGGCAACCGTGTTACCTTGTTCGTCAATTTTTACTTGCACGGCCTCTGTGTCAAGTACCAATGAACGGCAGAGGAACAGCAAAAGCTCCTGGAGCTCGGAAATATCCGTACTCATTGGATAGCTCCAGTTTTCTTAAGCAAAGCGCGTACGGTATCGGTAGGTTGGGCACCGTTTTTCAACCATTTTTGTGCAGCTTCGACATTGATTCTCACTTCAGCGGGATCCATCAAAGGATTGTAGATGCCAATTTCTTCGATGAAACGGCCATCGCGCGGATAGCGTGAATCTGCAACAACAACACGATAATGCGGTGTTTTCTTTGCACCGATTCTTTTTAATCTAATTTTTACTGCCATATTAACCTCCGGCTATTTAAAAAAATATATATTCTACGTTAAAAAGGGAATCCGCCCCGTCCCATCTGCATAAGCCGACTCAGACTACGCTTTTTACCGTTGAATCCACCAAATTGTTTCATAACTTTCTGTGTTTCTTCAAATTGTTTTACTATTCTATTTACTTCCTGCACCGTTGTGCCAGAGCCCCGAGCAATACGCTTACGGCGTGAGGCATTCAGCAGATTGACATTGGCCCTTTCTTTTTTGGTCATGGACCTGATAATGGCAATGTTACGATCGATGACCTTATCATCGATATTTTTATCATCGAGCTGTCCCGGCTTAATCCCCGGCAACATTCCGATAATGTCTTTTACGCTTCCCATCTTTTTGACTTGCAAGAGCTGGTCCAACATATCCTGCAGGGAAAATTTATTTTGCTGTAAACGTCCCAGCATTTTATCAACCGAATCCTGATCGATGTTTCGGGTAGCATTTTCAATCAATGTCAGGACATCACCCATTCCCAAAATGCGGGAGGCCAGACGATCAGGATGGAATTCTTCGATTGCATCCGTTTTTTCGCCTGTACAGATGAATTTGATCGGTTTTTCAGTCATTTTGCTTATTGAAAGAGCTGCACCGCCTCTAGCATCACCATCCAGTTTGGTCATGATGAAACCGTCAAGGCCGATTTGTCGTTCAAATTCCAGAGCTATATTGACCGCTTCCTGCCCGATCATAGAATCTACGATCAGCAGCCGTTCGTCCGGTTTTACCGTGTTTTCCAGTTCTTTAAGTTCCTGCATCAGTTCTTCATCAATCGTCATCCGCCCAGCCGTATCGACAATTAACGTGTCGCAAAGCAAATATTTGGCGCGTTCGACCGCTTCCCGGGCAATCTTAGCCGCATGTTTTTCCGGCGGATTTATGTAGCACGGTACCTGAATCTTGTCGCATAGAATGTTCAGCTGTTCGGCTGCGGCCGGCCGATGTGTGTCTACCGAAGTAACTAGCGGTTTTTTGCCACGGCTTTTCAGGATTTTGCCCAATTTGGCCGCCGTAGTTGTTTTACCGGAACCTTGCAAGCCGTACAACATTATCACGGTGAAGCCGGAAGGATTGACTTTGAGCTTCGTTTCACCAACGCTGAGAAGTTCAATTAGTGACTCATGGACGATTTTAACAATTTGTTGTCCTGGAGTAAGGCTTTGCATTACCGCTTCGCCTTTAGCCGCTTCGCTTATCTCAGCTATAAGATTTTTCACCACTTGATAATTGACATCGGCTTCCAAAAGTGCCAAGCGTATTTCGCGCATCATCGTCTTTAAATCAGCTTCGGTAATGCGAGATTGTCGTCCTATTTTGGCGGTTATCGCCTGCAACTTGTCAGATAGGCTTGCAAAAATTGCCATACGCTCCTAATACGCTCCTCATGTGAGAAAATGCTTTCGCTGATCGCGATCGCATATTCCTGAAAGTTCAGTTAAATAATATCCATCTACATCAGGCCACGGTGTGCCTGTTTACAACTACGGACTACACATAGCAAAGTTAATTCTAAGTCTATGGCTATGTCTGTCTCGTTCTATCGGACTGTCGCTTGCCTGAGCCAATCGCTTCGCTTACGCATCCGTTGCTTCCAACTCACGCAAAATTCGGCGTGTCTCCTCGTAATCAGCCGCCTGCAATGCGCGTTCCGCCGCCATATACTTAGCTTGGCGTTCTTGCCAACGCTGTATGCCGTGTAAAGCGGTTTCACACTCCCAAAGTTTTTGCACTGCCCGCTGTAGGCGTAAATGTACCGCTTGACGCGATATAGACAAATGCTCGGCTATCTCGCTGTATGAAAAATCTTCTTCATACTTGAGGTGCAAGATCTCTTTGGTTTCGGGCGGCAAAAGTTCGCCGTAAAAATCAAACAGCGAGGTGACCGTCAAATCTTTTTTTAATAAGGCGTCAAATTCCATGCTCATTAATTATAGCAGCTATGGCGAACCTGTCAAGCTTTTTGGTTGACGAGCAGTGAACTGCTTATCAGAGAACGAACTGCTTGATATAGTCAGGATCTTTGACCAGAATTTTTTGATTATCCATTTCAATGACCTGTTCTTCCTTCAATTTATGCAATATCCTATTGACCGAGTTCGAGGTTGAGATGCCGCAAAAACCGCCTATATCCTCATTGGTAACTTGGAAATCAACCAAATAACCTTGCGCCACCCGATGCCCGAAATTTTGTACCAAATCATATATAAACGCACAAACTGCTCCCGTTTTACCGTTCATAATCATCAATTGGGCCCGACGCAGGGAACGCGATAAATTGCGCCGATAATACTCTTTTATATAAGCCTGCAAGTGTCGGTCATTGTTTACATATTGCCAAAAAAGAACGCGCGGCACTGTATAAAAGCTTGCCATCTCTGACTCAACTCTAATGGTGAACGGAGAAGCAGTAAATGCACTAACTTCATCGCGCATGATCGACACTATATCTGGTCCCTGTATATAATCTATATTGAAATTTCGCCCGTCTTGTTGAGTTATGCTTATCTTGATAATGCCGTCTTTCAACACATAGGTATATTGCTGATCAAAACCGGCATAAGTTATATACGTTTTTCGTTTCTTGGTAACAAGGGGAATATTTTTTTCATTCAGAAAGTTTATCAGATATTCACTTTTCATGGGAAATCTTTCTCTCAGTCATAGTTTTCGCGCACATGCGTTATTAACAAATGTTAGCATTTTTTGAGCTAACCGGCAATTATTTTTCGTGCTAAATTTAGGTCAAGTTGCGATACGAAGTCGCACTAAGGTTCAACATGAAGTATGACCGGATATGAACCCGGGAATTATGAAACCTAATTTATTCATAAAGGGGAATTTATATGATTAAAATTAATGTGCCGTATGATCATACCACTATGGAAGTGGCTGTGCCGGAAAACAATTTTGCCGGTAAATTGGAAGGTCGCCAGACAGGTTATGTCCCACCCAAGCCGCAGGAAGAAATCGTTGAAGATTCTTTAAATAATCCGATTGGCTCTGAAACTTTGGAAACTTTGGCCAAAGGCAAAAAGGATATCGTTATTATAAGTTCCGATCACACAAGGCCTGTTCCGTCAAAAATAATCATGCCGATTATTTTGCGCCACATACGTAAGAGCAATCCGACTGCTCGGATAAGAATATTAGTCGCTACCGGCTTTCACCGCCCCAGCACGCGTGAAGAATTGATCAACAAATATGGAATTGAAATTGTTGATCACGAGGAAATCGTAATGCACGTTTCTACAGATGACAGCTCGATGGTAAAAATAGGTACTTTACCCAGCGGTGGCGCCTGTATCATCAACAAGGTTGCAGCCGAAGCCGATTTGCTCATCGCGGAAGGATTTATTGAAGCACATTTCTTTGCCGGTTTCTCCGGTGGACGTAAAGCTGTCCTCCCGGGTGTGGCTTCATATAAAACAATAATGGCTAATCACAGCGGTGAATTTATCGATGACTGCCATTCACGTACCGGTATAATCGACCACAATCTGATCCACGAAGATATGCTATATGCCGCACGAAAAGCTAATCTAGTTTTTATCGTCAATGTTGTTTTAAACGGCAAGCACGAAATCATCGGTTCTTTTGCCGGTGATTTGGATAAAGCTCATAAATCCGGCTGCAATTTTGTGCGTCAGTTAGCTAGCGTCAAGCGTATCCCCTGCGATATCGCCGTAACCACCAATGGCGGCGCACCCTTGGATCAGAATATTTATCAGGCCGTTAAAGGAATGACTGCCGCTGAAGCCACCGTACACGAGGGCGGCGTAATTATATCTGTAGCGGCTTGCGGCGACGGACACGGTGGTGAAGGTTTCTACCACAATATTGCCGATGTAAAAGAAGCCAAAGAGTTTTTGGAAAAAGCCATCAATACGCCACGGCTGGACACCGTTCCCGACCAATGGACAAGCCAAATTTTCGCCCGTATTCTTTCCAAATACCACGTTATTTTGGTTTCCGACAAAGTTGATCCTAAGCTCGTAACTGCTCTGCACATGGAGCCGGCGGTGAATGTTGCCGAAGCCTTGGATAAGGCCTTTAAGATCATGGGCGATGATGCCAAAGTTGCCGTTATTCCTGACGGCCTCGGCGTAATCGTAGAGCAATAGTACGAGAGTGATAGCAGCGTAAAATAAGCGTAAAATAATTGATTTATTTTAATGCTTTATCCTGTACAATTTGGTTCAAATAATTTATTTTAAATATTTTGTATATAAAGGAGTCTGCAGATGTTTTCAAAATTAATAGCGGAATTCTTAGGAACTGCTTTGATGATTGTTTTCGGCGTAGGTGTCCATTGTGATGAAGTCCTGAACAAAACAAAGTATCAAGGAAGCGGTCACCTTTTCGCCATTACGACGTGGGGGTTCGGCATAACCATCGCCTTAATTATTTTCGGTGACGTATGTATAAACCCGGCTATGGCCTTGGCGCAAGCGATTCTCGGTCTCATTCCTTGGGCGTACTTTGTACCGTATGTCATTGCCGAAATGGCAGGTGGCGTCTTCGGTGCTTTGATTGTTTATGTGATGTACAAAGATCATTTCGATGCTTCGGGCGATATAGATCCGATTCGGGTTCGGAATATTTTTTCGACCAATCCAAATATTCGCAATCTGCCGCGTAACTTTTTCGTCGAAGCATTTGCCACCTTTGTTTTCTTAAGCAGCATTTTTGCCATCGTAAAGAATGCAGCCGTTTACATACCGATTGCCGTCGGTTTGTTAGTTTGGGCTATAGGTATGGGCCTCGGCGGTCCGACCGGGTTTGCTATGAATCCGGCACGAGACTTAGGACCGCGTTTAGCTTATTCCTTGGTGCCGATCAAAAATCGTACCAACAATGATTGGCAATACGGATTACTGATTCCGGGGATCGCGCCTTATGTCGGAGCCGCCTGCGCTGCGCTATTCGCTAAATTCTATTTAGGAATGTAATCTTATTTAGGGATGCAGTTGCTGTTATTGCTGCCATTTCCTTTCTATTACTCTGCTTTGCGTGTTCACTTTTTGAGCAACGCCCTTCAATATTTATTTCTACGAAACCCTGCCGCCGCGTGTCGGAGCAGGGTTTTGTATTTCCCACTTTTAAGCTCAGCCGTTAAGCGTTTTTAATGACTCCACCATATTTATCCGCCGCAAATGCAGGTTTTGCACAAGCTGTACCATAAAAAACACCCCGACGCTCAAGCCAATTACCGTAAAAATCACATTAAAAGGAATTGGAACATCTATATAAGCATCAAGTTTGATCATGGAGAAATAAATAATTTTTCTTACCGCCATGCGCAGGAACGGGAACAATAAAATTTGGTATATAATCAACAACACCAGAACCGGATAAATATAAATGCCGGCAATTTCCGCGTTACTAAAGCCAAAAATTTTAAGATAGGCCAGGTTTTGCCGCGCTTTATCAATAATCACCCCGGAAATAATTAACGTGATGATCAGAAAAAAGACAACGCCGATAACCTTAATCATATCAAAAGCTATGCCGAACGAATTCATAAAATGTTCCATAAATTTTGCCATTTCATTGCGATCAATCTGTGTCACCAAATTTTCAGGATCAACAGACAGTTTTTTATCGGAAAAATAGGTATTAAAATAATTCGGTTGAACGCCTAAAATCCGGTTCAGATCTACTTGACGCAGTACCAGCTGCAAGGCAATTGTATGCGGTTCGGCCCGTTTCAACGTTAAAACAACTATCTTATTATTGTACGGTTCTCTAATAGATAATTTATCTCCGGGAGAAAGTCGGAATCTTTTGAGCAGTCCGTCGGACGCAATCGCTTCATTCATTGCTAAATCCTTGTAACCTTCGAGCGCGTAACGGCTGTTTTCCCCGACCCCGTATAAAGAAATTTTGCGATTCTCAAACTTCGTCATTTCTGCAGTGACCCAAGTGGCCTGTTCTGCCTCAACATGCAACTCCGGCTGCCTCACTAAAGTTGCATAGTTATATTTCATATCCTCTTGCATGCTTTTTGTGTAAAAATCGAAGCCTGGACGAGCAGCCAAGCCATACATCAGGAGCAAATCGGCAATAAATATACCGATCAGCAAAGCCGCAAGGTTCAGTTTATTATCAAACAACATGCGCAATCTTACCTTGCTCAAAAATGCCCGGTGCCGGAGGCTAAACCACGACTTGTATGAATATTTGTGTAAATTGCGGCGCAAAAATGCCAATGGAGAGAAACGAAGGCTGTGCCAAATGACAGCGAAGTTGATCACCAAGTAGATAACCGTAGGTATTAAAGTTGTCAGCAGAAAGGATCGAGCGGTAAGTCGCGCTTCAAAATTTGGCAAATTAAAGCTTTGGTAGTATAGGTCTACATAAACATGATATAGATAACCATAGGCCAGCAGGTTACCGATAACAGCCGCCGCCACTGCTACCCCCACCGGCATAGCCATGTAATTAAGCGTCAATTCACGTCGAGTGTAGCCCATAGCCAATAATGTTCCGATGACCGGAGCCTCCTCTTCAACTAAGCTCTTGATTTGAACCGCACTGATGAAAGCAATTGCCACAAAAAGGATTATGATGGTCAACATAATCGTAGGGACATCACCATCCATATCATCCATCAAATATGTAATACATTTATTGTCATAACGTGTTACGGCATCCAATACCAAATTGTCCTTGCTCACTTCCTGGACAACGGATTTCAGTTTGTCCGCGGCAGCGTACTTATCCAACTTAATTGCAGTATGATAAGCGTAAACATATTTCAACAACCCACCCTTCAAAGCGGCCCAGCCATCCCGACTAACAAAGCCCAGCCCAAAATAACCGGTATCCATGACCAAATCAGCACGCCTTTTCAACACCGATGAATAATCAGGTATTGAAACTGTCCCTACCAGCTTAAACACTCCACCTTCAGTTTTGATTTCATCGCCCAAAACCAGGCCATTGGCGCGAGCATAGTTCCCGTCAACAGCAATTTCGTCAGCCGCCTCCGCCAATCGACCGTTCAGTATTTGTGCTTCATTAATACCTTGGCGATTTATAAAAACACGCAAACACTTATTGTCCGGCAAATTTACTTCACGATAAAAATTCTCATACAGTGTAATATTTTCGGACCGCAGCCGCTCACGTGCGACATCCGTAAGTTTATCTAAAACAGTAAATTCTCCGTCTTCCACCTTGCCGTCACTCAGCTGTCGGTAATACAGATGTTTGGCCGAATCTTGGGCCGTGAAAAATGAGGACGCAAAAACGACTAGGAAAACTATTGCCATAAATACCATCAGGACTTTGCCCGGATAAAGTTTTACCTGACGATAAATACGCTTATTAATCGGATTAAACATTACCACGTCACATCCTTTGCCTTAATTTTTGCGTTATTTTCCCAAAATTCTTTGACTTCGCCACTGTGCAAACTCAAAACTAGATCACACATTTTTGCAATCTGTACGTTGTGCGTCGCAATGACCACAGTCGTTCCATAAATACAATTTAATTTTTCGATCAACATCAAAACGTCTTTGGCACTGGCGTAGTCCAAAGCCCCCGTTGGCTCATCGCAAATCAGCAGTTTAGGGCGTTTGATGATTGCCCGACCGATAGAAGTGCGCTGTGCTTGACCGCCAGAAATTTGATTGGGATATTTGTACTTGTGTTCGGTTAAGCCAAGCTCCTCCAACAAAGTGTTTGTTTCCAGTGGCTCCCGAGCCAAAAATTTGCCTACTTCGATATTTTCCATAACATTCAGGTTACTGATTAAATTGTAAAACTGAAAAATAAAGCCTAGGCTATGTCGCCGATAAAGTTCCAACTCTCGTTTGCTAAGTTTGTTTAATTTAGTATTGTCCATCTCAACTTCACCTGCATCAATCGTTTCAATGCCGCCCAAAATATTTAGCAGAGTTGATTTTCCCGAACCGGATGGACCTAGGACGCAGAGAATTTTCCCATCCGGGACTGCCAGATCAATGCCTTTAAGCACCTCAATCTTAGCAGATTGCCGACCATATGATTTGTGCAAATTGCTTATTTTTATCACGTTTAACCCTACTTGATAAGCTTGAAGCATGGCCAATAGATGTATGTGTATTCAGACACGGTTTTAAATGCAAATTTAGGTTGAGATGCGAATAAGTTATATTACTCTAATTATACTACAAATTATTTTAAATAACTCTACTTCCTATCTTAAAGGGTTGAATTTTAATGGGTGAATTTTAAGTGTTGAATTTTAAATGTTGAATTTACGCCAAATAAAAAGCGGCGCCGACAGGATGTACCCGTCCGCGTCGCTTTCCTATTGCAGTGCCGCCTGACACGTTTGAACTATTTAATCAGCTAATCTGAATTATTTTGCTGACAAAGCCGCCATGGTGATGTAGTTATACGGCATATTGAAGTGAGGCATGAAGAAGATATCCAAAAGTGCGATACGATCAATCGTTACATGTTCTTGAATAGCCAAGGAGAACATGTGTATGGTGGCTGACATATCGTATTCGGACATAAGTTGAGCACCGATGACCTGACGATTGTCCGCACGGTAAACAATGCGAATCTTAACGTTCGGATTAGGCCCGACTTCATCCATAAAGGCAGGTTTCTGCTGAGCTTCGAATTCGGTCATTTTTGCTTCAATACCATGTTTGGCTGCCGTCTCAACAGTTTGGCCGGTGCATACCATCTTCAAGCCATACAAGCACAGGCCTGACGAACCTTGGACACCGGTTGATTCAATGGCCACGCCGCCAACATTTAAGGCAGCTACCAAGCCTGAACGAACGGCATTAGTTGCCAAAGCTATATAGTTCGTATCATTAATGGAATTGTCGAATACGGTTGCGCAATCGCCGATTGCATAAACGTCGGGCATGGAGGTCTCTTGTCTCTTATTAACCTTAATCGCTCCGTTGACGAACAAGTCCAAATGACCTTTCGCCAATTCATTATTGGGACGGAATCCGATACACATCATTACAAGATCAGTATCATAGACACCCTTATCCGTCACAACGCGCTGTACTCGGCCTTCACCTTCAAAGCGTTGCACTTTTTCGCCCAAAGCGAGCTTGATTCCGTGTGATTTAAGTCTTTCGGCCATAACATTGGAGAAGTCACGGTCAAAGTGGGTACCCAAAATCCGATCCAATGCATCAATCAAAACTACTTCTTTGCCTTGTCTCTCATAAGCTTCAGCTAGCTCGGCACCGATATAACCGGCTCCGACAACGGTAACTTTTTTGATTGACGGGTCATTCTTAATTTGATCGACCGCCAATTTGGCATCCTGATACAGTTTAGCTTTTTGAATATAAGGCAGATCCAAGCCAGGAATCGGAGGAATAACCGGGAGTGATCCGGTGGAAAGGATCAGCTTGTCGTAACTCTCTTCACCTTTTTGACCGTCTTTGGTCGTGTAAAAAACTTTTTTGTTGGCATAGTCAACAGATGTAACTTCCGTTTCCATCTTTACGGTGGCTCCGGCTGCTTCCAACGCTGCCTTATTGGAATAGAACAAACCGTCACCGCAGCTTATTTGATGGCCGATCCACAAAGCCATACCACAGCCTAGGAAGCTGATATTGCTGTTGCGATCCAAGACGGTTACTTGACTGCCGTCTTTAAGTGACAAAAGTTGGTTGGTTGCTGCCGTTCCGGCGTGGTTAGCTCCAATTATTACTACTTTCTTTCCCATATTCTCCTCCTGATATTAGCCGAAGCCGTTTATTTTATAATTCGACTATAACTTACCACATTTATTCCTTACTTTTCGTAACATATAACCATATTTATCCCGGCTAGAGAAATATGCGAGATTTTTTGCAAACAGGGCTGTCTGCATCGTGGCTTAGATAATGTCCATCAGGCTATCCTTTTTCTAAGTAATCCGGAGGAATACTTTCTAATATTTTTTTGGCATCTTTCCAGGGGGGATAAAATTCACCCACAAGAGCATGAAACTTATGCGTATGATTTTTTTCCAGCAAATGAACCATTTCATGAACCAAGACGTATTCGAGACATTCAATTGGCTTTTTGGCAAGCTGCAGATTGATCCATATGCGTTTTTTATATATGTTGCACGTACCCCACCTTGTTTTCATGTCCTTGATGCGATACTCGTTGGCACAAAGGTTCATACGTTCTTCAACAGTGGGGATCAAACCTTGCAGGACTCTTTTTAACTCGCTACGATACCATTCATTAAAAATCTTTTTTTTATCCTCGACACTTGCTCCTTCGGGCACTAAAAATAATATTTTATTCGGCATTTTTTTAATACTGTATTTGTTGCTGCCCACTTCCACTTCAAGGCGATAGGGCTTTCCCCATAAATAGTGGCTCTCGCCGGAAATAAATTCTCGCTTGGTTTGTCTTGCCTGTGAGCGCATTCTTAATCTGACTGCATTTATTTCAGGTAGCTTTTTTAGTACGAATAATCTTATTTCATCGTCGGGGTAGTTCAGCGGGGCGGTTATGGTAACGTTTCCCTCCGGTGGCTTTACTCTAATATAGAGGTTTTTAAGGTTTGACTTTTTAGTGATCTTAACCTCAATACCGCCAATCAACTCTGTTCTACATGCCATATTCATCTTGCCTTTCCATAAACTTTGTGAATACTTCATGGCTATACTGTGCGGATAGCCGTTCTTTGTCAGTGTCATACTCAAATTATACTGGTCACGCAGAGCAATCAAAAGCCCCTCGCACTCTCTTAACGGTATTTAAAAACATGTCTTAAACGAACCCTGATTAGTCCTTCCTTTTCCTCAGCCACAAATGGCATAGGATTTAGTTCTTTAATTTCCTCATTACCTTTTTCCTCCTCTCTTTTTAAAGTTTTATATCTAATAATTATTTGTTTAATTAAGTTTTACGACATTGATAGGTGCTTGGCAGCAACATAGGAATCTCACCTCCGCCTCTTATTCCAGACGAGCCGGCTTAAACTATTGAAGTATCATTATCACTACTTGCTTCATTGAACAGCTTGCCAAATCTGTTTTTATGTATTCTTATTTATCGCTCGCTTTCTTCTTTCCTTGACTTAATCAGTATTCATTAAACCGAATTTTTTTCAGCAGAAAGGTCATGGCGTAAGTCATAATCCTCCACAAGTAGATAAAGTCCTACCTTGGTCTATTCAGTTTTCAAGGAACAATAGCCTAACGGCTTTAAGAGAGATTCTCTTCAACTTTATGGTTTTCATCACTTCCTTAAATAAAATATAAGGACAGATCTCCCTTCAATTTATAAAGGAAAATCTGCCCCCATCTACAAGGCGTTTACTTTATGAATTCTTTCAAAAGCACCTTTAGCTTTTTAAGAATATTGTTTTTTCGCCATTGTATAGCTTGATAGCTTACTTTCTTACTTCTTGCTACACTCGATAATGTTTCATCATTAAAATACAAACGCTCTATGATGTCCCTTTCTTCATCATTCAGCCTTGACATAGCCTTTCTGACTGTTTCAATTAAGATCTGAGTTTCAATTATTTTTTCTACATCCACACTTTCATCAGCAAGGTTATCCACAAAATTCCCGTCATGATCCAATGATGAAAAAAAGAGCAAGTGGTTTTTCTTGTCCACCTGCTCTAAATACTTTTCGTGTTCTTTTTCTCGCCAGTAGACTTTATAAATATCTTCACTGACTTTTACCTTTTGCCCTCTGACATAAAGGTAATACTCTTTTGCCATAAAGTTTCCTCCATTTCTTTTTTTGTCTGCGTTTTTAGACAAAAAAAGGAGGACTTCTGCACATAGGCATAAAAAGTCCTCTAAAATGAACGAAACCTGTTCTTTCTTTTACTATATTTAATTGTTTAGACGAGAATATGGAAAGACAGACAACTGTAAATCTTATAATAAAAAGGAAGGATTTTGTTTTGAGTTATAACTTCAAAGAAATATATAGCCTTTATCATATCCTGTCCCTCCATTTTACAACTAACTATTCCTCATAAATTAAGCCCTTCTACTATTTCAGGTATCCACGCACATAATAAAAAATCTTATACTTGTACTTTTTCTTTGCTCATCTTATTTAGTTCTCCAAGCATCATGAAGATTCCAACAACAATCATAATGAAATCAACAAGGGGCTGTGTGAACCAAACAGCTTTTACTCCAAATACCATGGGCAAAAGAATCATTGCAGGGACAAACAGAAATAGCTGTCTAAGCATAACAATAATCCCCGCTTTCTTTCCGTTCCCAATAGATTGGAAAAATGTAATGCTCATGACCATTACTCCATATAAAATAAATACGGAATAGAACAGTCTGAAATTCCCAACTCCCTGAGTTATGATACTTGCTTCTACTCCAAATAAGGAAAGTATCTGACTTGATAACAGCAATGATGGAATCCAAAAGACTGCTGCAAGAACAAGTCCTCCGATAGAAAATACCTTCATTGCTTGCCTTACTCTGTCATATTGCTTTGCTCCGAAGTTTGTTCCGACAACAGGCTGCAATCCTTGACTCATTCCCCAAAGCGGAATGAACGAAAAGGCATATACACGAAGCGATGCTGCCATCAAAATTCCGTTTGGATCTCCGCCATACTTAAATGCCATTTTATAAAGCATAGTCTGTTGAATCATGAACAGAAGCTGCATCATCATAGCTGATGAGCCTACTCCAAACATTTCTTTTTTTATTTCTTCATCGGACTTAATCTTATGAATTTTAACGACTTTACTCTTTTTCAGGAAGTAGTGCAGCGTTACAACCGCCTGAACAAACTGTGCTGTAATCGTTGCAAGGGCAGCACCTTCAATGGCGTATTCACCCATAACTGTCATTAAAATCGGATCAAGAATGATATTCAGTAAAGCTCCAAGTCCCATTATCATCATGGCTTTTTTCATTAGACCTTCGCCACGCATAACCATGTTTGCGGACTGTGTAAAATTTACAAAGAGGGAACCGATAAAGATTACTCTTAGGTATCTGATACCATAAGCTTTGATCTCGGTCAGGTGCAGGAAATAGTCGCTGTCCATCGTGAGAAAGCCACCGTCCCGCAGGGTTGCTACTACATGGCACACACTGGGCTTTGACACCTCCATGTGCCGAGCCACATCTACGGAGCGTACCATACCGAGTTTCTTTTGAAGAACAAGAATGGTTTCCAGATAGTCCTCCCCGGACGCATGAAGTTTCATTAAGACCTCCCTTATGCAGATAATTTCTGTTCGGCGTTCCACATGGCCGCATACTTTCCGCCTTTAGCCAGCAATTCATCGTGAGTACCGGCTTCAGCAATCTTTCCGCCAGATACCACAAGGATTTGATCTGCATTTTTGACGATGGAAAGGGTATGAGCAATCATTACCACAGTCTTTTTCTCTTTCAGCAGATTGGCGATGGCCTGCTTTACTGCCAGTTCGTTCTCGATGTCAAGGGACGCCGTTGCTTCATCCAAAAGCAGGATCGGGCTATTTTTCAGGATAGCGCGGGCGATTGAAATTCGCTGACGCTCACCACCCGAGAGAAGGTTTCCGTTTTCGCCTGTCGGCGTATCGTATCCCTTTTCCATCTTGCGGATGAAGCCGTCACAATTAGCCTCCCGGCAGGCAGCCTCGATTTCCTCGTCCGTGGCATTGGGGCGGGCGTGCCGGATATTCTCACGAATGGTATCATCAAAGAGAAATACATCCTGATCTACCATCGAAATTTGTTCCAACACACGCTCAGCGGATATATGACTGATTGGCTTACCGCCGATACGGATTTCGCCGCCAGTCGGCTCATAGTATTTGGCGATCAGGTTCAAGATGGTGGATTTACCGGAACCGGAATCACCAACAATTGCAGTCAATTTCTGATTTGGAACTATAAAGGAAGTTTCCTTCAAAACTGCTTCGCCAGGAATATAGGAGAAGTCCACATTATCAAAAACAATCTCATAATTCTTAACTGTGAACGGTTCTGTACTGCCGTTTTCTTCTGGCTCATGGATTACTTTTAAAATATTGTTTTTTGAAATCACAAGGTTTTTGTAGCTAAACAAATCTACTGAAATTGCCCCGATTAGCTTTGCCAGCAACATAGGGAGCATACATAAAAGCAGAAAATCAATCGTCTGAATTTCTCCTGCCATCCACGGAGAAATCCCAATAAACATAATAAAAGGAACCATAAGCCAGTTAATAATGTTAAAAGCAAAGTTTATGGGAATACCATGCGCTTCATATTCAAAGCTGACCTGACTGAACAATTGCATTGCTTCTGTGGTTGCCTTATTTTTTGTGCCAGCCACGCCGTATGCACGAAACGTCTGAATACCTTCTATATATTCCACAATGCTGCTTACTGTTTCAGATGAAACCTTATTTTTTCTGGTTCCATACTTTTTTACCGTTCGGAAAGAAAGCCACATTTCAGGAATCAGCATGGAAGTAGAAAGCAAAAGGATCCCTCCTGCGGGCAGATACAAATAACAGATAAATACAATAACCATAACGGCCAGAGCAATATTTTTGGTCAAGTTACTTACCTTGTGTGTCAATATTTGTTCATAACTATTTACATCGCATGTCATTGTATTTACATATTGCCCCACCTGCCCATGTGTGAAGCGAAAGAGAGGAATCCTCTTAAATTTATCTCCAAGGAAAAGGCGAAGATTTTTTGAAACGGCAGCCCCGCCGATCTGGTTCTGTGTATAACCTATACTGTAAATAAGCACTCGCAAAGCATAGACTACGCACAGAATTCCTGTGATCGTTAAGATGTCTGTTGTAGTTGTTTTCTTGCCGAGCAGGATCTGAATGACTAGGTAAATCGTCATATAACTGCATCCAGAAAGAAAACCTTCAATAACCGTGAATATCACGCCTATATTAAAGTGGATATTTTTATGTAATGGCCCTGTTTCTTTCATTATGCTTCATCTCCTTTCCCGCCATAGACGATTTTTCTTGAAGCATTGTAATCGCTCCATGCCTTTCTATAATAATTATTTCTGGAAAGGACTTCTTCATGGGTGCCTGCATCGGTTATCGTGTGATTTTCGACAATTGCCACTTTATCACACATTTTAACTGCACCCAAACGATGTGCGACAATCAAAACGGTTTTCCCTTTGCAAAGATTCTCAATTGCCCGATCTATTTCCAACTGATTTTCGGGATCGGCTGCACTTGTGGCTTCATCTAATATCAGAATAGGAGCATTTTTTAAAATAGCTCTTGCAATCGCTATCCTTTGTTTTTCTCCGCCAGAGAAACGGGAGCCAAAACTGCCTACTTTCGTATCATATCCATCTGGCAAAGACATGATGAAATCGTCAATCTGTGCCTCTTTTGCGGCTGCTCTCACTTCTTCCAGAGTGGCGTTACTGCCCATACGGATATTCTCCAAAACACTGTCGCGGGTCAAAAACGTCTTTTGAAATACAATGGATATGTTTTGAAGCAATTTTTCATAGTTTATGTTTTTTACATTTATACCGCCGATTAATACCTGACCTTCCTGCACATCGTAAAATCGGGAGATCAGCTCAATGACTGTGCTTTTACCAGCACCGGAAACACCAATCAGAGCTATTTTCTCTCCTTCAGCTACATACAAACTGCAATTCTCCAGAACATTCTTTTTCCCATCATATGAAAAGGAAATGTTTTTAACGGCAATATCACAATGTGTAGGAAAATCCCCATCGCTTTCATAAACAGGCAACTCCAGTATTTCCTTTGTCTTAGTAACTCCATTCAATGCCTGTGCAAAGGTTGTTCCTAACTGCTGAAGTGGAAGTAGCTCAGTTAAATATAGAGAACCAACATAAGCGAAAAGCAAAAACACACTGGAAGTGATAGAATTTCTTAAAAACAGCATTCCACCAATAGGAACCAAAAGAACCATTCCACATTCCAGAATAATAATAAAAATTGCAAAGGGAGGTCCCATTTTACGCGAGATCAAATTCCATACTCTGTTTTCCTCTTTAATGGCATCCGAGAATTTTTTGAACGATTTACTTCCCATATTATAGGCTTTAATTAACCGCATTCCGCGAATGTACTCAATCATAATCGAATTAAATGCAATAAGAGATTGGTTTGAATCATGCATGATACTTGACATACCCTTAAAAAGATGTATCATAACAATTCCTGCAATCGGAAGGGGAATCAAAGAAATTATCGCTAATGGAATGTTTACTGTCATTAAATAAATAAAAATGACTATCGGACCAGTAAGATAACTTACCAACTCTGGAATATTATGAGCAAGGCATAGTTCCAGTTTTTCAATATCCTCATTTAAAACAGTTTTGATTTCTCCCGTGCTATGATCATCCAGTACGCCTAACGGAACTTTTGCCAAATGTTCCACTATCATACAACGTACACGATATAATGCACCATAAGCTCCTTTATGAGAAAGAACGCCTGAACAAGCCAAAGTAATCATACGCAGGATAGTTGTTGCAGAAATCAGTACGATATTATTCACCAATAACCGTTGTGTTATATTTTCGGATAAAATCGCATCCATAAGGTTATAAATGCCAATATACGGCCCTATTACAAATAAGCCGCTTGCAAAAGCACAGGCGACGGACGCAAAAAGATACCGTTTACTTTTCCCCGACCATGACAAAAGAAGTTTTATTGGGTTTTCTTGTTTCTGCTCCATATCACTTTTTCTCCCCCTGTTCCATAAGTGCATAAATTCTTTCCTTGTTTTCTATACAAACGGGAATATCATCTGCCAAAACGTGACAATCAAAGCGAATCAGACGCGAGCATGTTTGGCAGACAAATTCATAATCGTGAGTGACAACAAATATGACTTTATTTTTTGCAAGGTCCTGAATCAATTTGCTAACTTGCTCCATGCTGTCATAATCAAGACCCGAAGTTGGTTCATCAAAAACCACCACTTCCTTACCGCATATCATACTAACGGCTACAGCAACCCGCTGCTTTTGTCCTCCGGAAAGTGTGTTCGGATGCCGTTTACGGACAGAAAGAAGGTCCAAATCATCTAATGCTCTTTTCACCAGCGCAGGATCAGTGTATCTGATTCCAAACGTACATTCAGCTTCTACACTATCTGCAAACAATTCGTAGTTAACATCCTGCATAACCATAAAAGATCGCTTCATGCGTTCCTTTTCATTTTGTGCATTGCCTTGCCACAAGAATTTCCCTGTGGATCCTTTATGCACCCCACATAAAGCACGAAGGAATGTCGTTTTCCCAGCTCCATTGCATCCGACAACGCCAATGATTTCACCTTTAGAAGCCTGCATTGAGATGTGACTGATAATCATCTGCTTTTTGTAAAATAGTGATACATCTTGTATTTCCAGTACAGGTTTTTGAATTGGAACATTGGCAACAACGGGATACACAGTTTCTAACGCCACAGCGCGCAGCCCCATATTCTTTCTTTCAACATCCGAGAGCTTTCTGAGTTCTGCTGACGTCCAAATTGCCTGGATTTCCCCTTCTGACAAATATACAATGCGATCTGCTATATCAAGAAGATAATAAAGGCGGTGTTCAGCAATTAAAATTGTTTTTCCCGCTTTTTTCAGAAGCTGCAAATATTTTTTTAAGTCCGCTATTGAGGCCATATCCAAGTTAGAAGACGGCTCATCCAACAAGTAAATATCCGGGTCCATTGCATACACAGACGCAAAGGCAACTTTTTGTTTTTCGCCCCCGGATAATTCAAATATATTTCGTCCCTGCAAATGACGGATATGTAAGACATCAAGAGTATTTCCAAGTCTACGATGCAATTCCTCCGGTGGGACAGCCGCATTTTCTATTCCAAATGCGATTTCACTGTCCACATCTACATTAAAGAACTGGGTCCTCGGATTTTGAAATACAGATCCGATTTTTTCAGCAAGTTGATATGTAGGTGTTTCAAAAACCTTCAGGTCATCCACTTGTACATCGCCATTTAACTCGCCAGGGAAATAATTAGGGATAAGTCCATTAATCAATTTTGTAATTGTTGTCTTACCACACCCAGAACGACCGCAAAGCAAAACGCATTCTCCTGTTTCTACAAATAGGTCAATATGTTTTACTCCGATTTCGGAAGCGGTTGTCCCTGCATAGGCAAAGCTAACATTTTTGAATTGGATCATACCGCACCTCCAATCTCACCTGCGTTCAACGCCAAAAGAAACAAGAAACAAATGATTACCAAAATATCCTGTATTCTAAATTTGATTTGTATCAGACAGGTCCGTGAATGAGGATTTTCAATGCCTCTTGTTACAGATGCAATTGCAAGTTCATCAGCTGCCTTGGACGCAGTCATTAAAAGCGGGACATACAAACACTCAATTGTCATCCCAGGGTGATGAATAAAACCCTTAAAAGAAAGTGATACATCTCTTAAACGCATACCGTCTTTGATATAGTGCCAATCTTCTTGAATTGTCGGAATATATCGCAACATAACTGCCAACGGAATGTATATTCCTTTAGAAACATGTGCTTTATTCATTGCTGTCAGAAATTCATTTACACTCGTTGTGGACAGTATGATTCCAGCGAGCATTGCACAAGGATACACTTTGTAGAAAAGCCCCATCCATGCGACAAACATCGTATATACAACACCCGTTTCAAGAGAGAGAACGTAAAGGGTCAGTAAATAAAATAAAGCAAAAAAGATCAGATGGCATAAAGAGCGTTTGGCTTTCCCGCATGTGCATCCAAAAAGTGTGATGAATAACACTAATAGCCATACATGCCGCAACGATGGAGCCATCGTTGCGGCAAATACAGTGATTGCAAGTAACAAGATTTTTGTACGTGGATCAAACGTACACAATCCACTATGAATTTTTGTGTACTGTATATTCATGCTGTGATACCCGCTTTTTCAAACTGTTTCTTTAAAAGCTTGCTTCCAACAAAACCGCTGAGCAAAGCAATCACTATTGTTCCGATCAACATTGTTACAAGTACGATCCAACTGGTAGATGCAAGCATACTATCAAGATATTCCTGTGTCGTTCCTTTTTCCAGCATAGTATTTACCCATGTTTGCGGGTTAATAAAATATGCAATATATGTACCAGTTCCACCCAAGCAAAAGAATACATACGAAAGGATATTCATTTTTTTGCTTTTATAATTTGCAGTGTGTGCGACAATTTCTGCAAGTACTCCACCAATTAAATAGCCGATTGTCATTCCAATGTGCATACCTGTTACAAAGCAAAAGATTGCCATAAGCGCACTTGCAATAAAAATGGGGCCTTTCTTTGGTACTTTCGCAACCATAAGCAAATACACTGGACCAGCAAGAAGAGCAGCGCCGACAGGATAGTAGAAAGTGAGTGCTGGCATCATCGCAAACACACCACCGCTAAGGCTGATACAGATAAAGATAATTGCGGAAAAGACACCTGTTACGATAAGTTCTTTGACAGAAAGACCGGATTTTGTGTTAGACATTTTTTGTTCCTCCATTTTGATATATTCCACATTTGACTTTCTAAAATCAATGTGGTAGCTTTGATTAGTTCCAGCTAACCGCTGTAAAAAACTATACATGAACCGATTTGCATTCGCCAACACATTCAGCCCATTGTCGTCCGATGTGTCTGAAAGTATGTCTAATGTGTCTGAGGAGGATGATTATGTCCGATATTGCTGCTCAATTCAATACTATGTTGATAAAAAGTGGTTTTCAGGAAATGCCACCAAATGGAAAATTTAGCTCTATTGGAAACTTTTATTGTTTGCCTGAATCATTTGGAGAGGGAATTTATTGGATATACGGTGAAAAAAACCTATTTAATATCAAAATACATGATTTCTATTTTTACGAGGATGAATTTTTCGATCAGGAAAGCCTAAACTGGCCGGAGAGCCTAAGCATCACCTATTACGAATCTGTATCTGGTGAAGAAATCATGCCTTACCGGCGCCTTACCGCGGGATGTATAAAAACATTCTTTGGAGGCCAGCACCCATACAAGGCAATTTTTCATAAAAACATACCAATTCGGACGATTGGTATAGAGATTATGCCTGCTTACTATGAAAAGTATCTAAAAGAAGCATTTCCAGATGAATATATAAATCCAGATGAAGCATTTCGCGAGATTGATCAAGCAAATGATTTCCCTGAAATGGTTTCTCTGTTACGCAAAATCTGGAATTATAATGGAGATGGAATGGCCGCAAAACTATTCTTCCAAAGTAAAGTTTTCGAGGCAGTAGCTTTGATTGTCGAACATAACAAAAAGAGTCCAGAAAGAGGGAAAGTCCGTATTTCATCACAGGATATAAAATCTCTTGAAAATGTCGCTGCGTATATCAACGATCATTACAACAGAGAAATTCTTTTAGATAAACTAGCGCGCATTGCCTGCATGGGAACAACAAAGTTGAAAATTACATTTAAGCAGGTCTATTGCTGCACCATTACGGAATATATTCAACAGCGGCGTTTATCTCAGGGAGAAAATCTCCTTTGCTCCACCGATTTTTCAATTGAGCAAATTGCTCTGGCTGTTGGATATAGTAATGCTGGTCGTTTTTCAAGAGACTTCAAAAAAAGTACTGGTCTATATCCTTCTGAATATCGGAAGTGGACACAGCAAAAAAATCAATAAAAACGATATAACAAATCATTCTGTTTAGAGAAGTTCCTCTATAAACTATTGAAATATCATCTTCTTTCTCTTGTGCTTAGCAGAGCAGAAGGAAAATATTTCGACATATTCGAAAATCCCCTTGCTTTTTTCTACATAATAGCAATCATGTTTAGTTGGGCAAGAAGCGAGCGTCAGGGAATTTTTCTCTGGCGCCCATTTTATGGCACCGAATAGGAATGATAAAATCCCCCAGTTCAACTGGGGGGCAATAATGCCCTCTTTAGAGAGCCACCACCGGAGATAGGCCCTTATAGTGCCTATCTCCGGTGGTGGCTCTCCAAAATGTTTTTTAAAAGCTGAAGAAAACTTGCCTTGATTTAAGTATACTGCTAAATCCGCTATTTCTCCGATAGACATACTTGACTTATGAATTAGTAACTCTGCTGCCGCTTCAAGACAAGTTTTTTTAATGAAACTGCCTATTGAATTTCCGGTTATATAAGCAAAACATCTTTTAAGACTTGATTCAGAAATTGCATATTTTTTTGCCAGTTCAGAAATAGAATATCTGTCAAAAGGATTTTCCATAAGAGCTTTGTAGCATTCTTGAGTTGCTTCGTACACAGGCTCAGAAAAGGATGGAAGTTTATGTGTGTCTTTACTTTCAACTAAACTCAGAAATAGTAATAGTTCTATTGTTTTAATTATTGAATATGGAAGCTGTATCCTCTCATCAACCCTATATAATTCACCAATAATATGATTGATTTCATGACGAGAGCGGATAATTAACGCCGCCCCATTTTTGCACACCTTATCCCGCATTTCAAACAAATCTATATTTCCATATGGAAAATATTTTGAAATGGACTTTTGTGCTATACTCATATCAATAAAAAGAGAAAGCCCAACATATTTTTTCATGGGAATACAAGAGTTTTCAAACGGTACTTTCCCAAGTTCTAAAACACTTAAATCTCCTTTCCTAATAAATGCGCGTTCATTATTTTCCAGCTTAAATTCATAGCACCCTTCAAGGCAATGATCAATTTGTAAGATTCCTTCTTTAGGTGTTATTTTTTGATGTGTTGTTTCCATATTTAAGTTGTTATAAGATAATTGAATTCCTTCAAGCAAATCATAACAACGCATTTCTCCTGTACCCGTTTCGTTTCTAAAACGATAAACTTTCGCATTATCAACATTTTTCTTCTCCGAAAAAATATACCCATTGTAGGCGTTTTCGATAATACTCTTTCTATTTAACTCCATACCTTTTGTCTCGCTTCTTGATAATTTTTTGCTATTATACCATAAATATGAGCCTCCCTCTTCCCATCTCTTGTTAAATTTGATATACTGTTCTGAAAATATGCTTAATGCTTGCTATCTTAATCGTTCTTTTGTAGCAAGCACAGTAAGTGTACGGACACTTACGAAAAATTGACGAAGCAGCCCTTGGGGATCTGCTTCTTTTTTTATCAATTTTTAGCTCGTTAGGGAGAACCCTAAGACCCCGAAATACATTCAAAGGAGGAACTAACTATGGCAAATAGAATAAGAAACGAAAGACTTGAAATTAAACTAACTGAAGAAGAAAAGGCTCTTTTTGAAGAGAAAAAAAGACTTGCGAAGTGTAGAAACATGAGCCATTTCATCCGCAAATGCGTTTTGGAAAAGGAAATTTATCAAGTGGATTTAGAGCCTTTCAGAGATTTACAAGGCTTACTTTCTAATGCAACAAACAACATTAATCAGATTTCAAAGCGAGTAAATTCGACAGGTGTAATCTACAAAGAGGACATCAGTGATATAAAAAAAGAGATTGAACATTTCTCAAAAGAGCTGTGGCAAATTCATTCACTACTTCTGAAAAGAACATCTGAAACGGAAGGTGAATAATAATGGCTATTACAAAAATACATCCAATAAAATCGACTCTTAATCTTGCTATCGACTACATTGTAAACGGAGATAAAACAGACGAGCAGCTTTTAGTAAGCACTCATAAATGCCACGAATCAACTGCTCACACTCAGTTTTTAAGGACACGAAATAACGCAGGAACAAAAGGAACCGTTCTTGCAAGACATCTCATTCAATCATTTTTACCGGGAGAAACAAGTCCTGAATTGGCTCACCAGATTGGTATGGAGCTGTGTAAAAAGATACTCAAAGATGAGTACGAATTTGTCTTATCTACTCACGTAGATAAGGGGCATATCCACAATCACATCATCTTCAATAATGTAAATATGGTAACAGGTAGGTGCTACCAGTCTAACAAGAAAAGCTACCACCAAATCCGTTATCAGAGCGATAAGTTATGCAAAGAAAATAACCTATCTGTCATTGACGAGTTTTACGAAAGCTATAAGAAAAAATATAAGATTAACGGTAAATCTTGGTATGAAAACGAACAGGCAAAGCATGGCACTTCTTGGAAAAGCAGGCTTCAATTTGACATTGACAGAATGATAAAACAGTCAAAGGACTGGGACGAATTTTTAAATAAGATGGCTGATCTTGGCTATGAAATCAAATACGGTAAGCACATTGCTTTTAAGCCAAAAGATAAGGCGAGATTTACAAGGGCTAAAACAATCGGGGAAGATTACACCGAAGAAAGATTAAAAGACCGCATTGCGGAAAGAGAGTTCATAAAGACTCCTGCCGTCAAAAAACGCATCGGCAATGTTATTGACATGAACACCAATGCAAAGGTAAAGGAAAGCAAAGGCTACGAATATTGGGCAACCAAACATAACCTTCATACAATGACTGAGTCTGTTATTTATATCAGAGAACATGGCATTAAATCCGTTAAACAGCTTGATGAGTATATCCAAACAGCAGCCGATGAAAGGCAAAATATACAAGAGAAAATCAAGGCTATTGATAAGGAAATGCAGAAGCTTTCCACCACTATGGAGCAAGTTCATACCGTTAAAAAATACAGGGCGTGCTACAAGGAATATACTGCTAATCCGTCTGACAAGGCATTTTTTGAAGAGTACAAAGCTCAGATTACCCTATATGAAAATGCTCTCTCAGAGCTTAAAAAATCCTATTCCAAGCTCCCAAATTCAAAGGATATTTTAGCTGAGCTTGATAAATTACAAGAAAAGAAGAATACCCTTATGCAGAAGTATTCTTCCTCAAAATCGACTATGGACGAGCTTTACAAGATACGAAAAAATTATGGAATTTATATGGGTAAGGAGATGGAGAGATAGAGCTTCATCTCTATTTATATCAATTGAGCACTTAAAACATTTTCTAGAATATCTTCATATTCTTTGAAGGTTTCAGAATTAAGCAACTGATATTTATCATTTTTTAGCTCAAACAAAGTATAAATTTCTAATTATCTTTTTATATTTTCTTAAATGCTCGTAAAGCCTTATTCTATGTGCTTTCGAGTATTTTTACTGTAGGAAGATACTTCACGTTTCTTTGCATATTTCCTCATGTCTTAGCTGTCAGAAGTGGTAAATAAGTAGTAAATTCATTTGTACTACTAAGCAACAAGACGCTCCTGTTGCTTCTCTTTATTCAAGCGTTTCATTTCTGCCATTGCAGAATCGAATGTTGCATGTGCGTAATAGTTCAGCGTCATGGCTATATTAGCATGTCCCATAATGTACTGTAATGCCTTTGGATTCATTCCTGCATTTGCATAGTTGGTACAGAATGTATGTCGCAAACTATGTGGAGTGATGTGTGGCAATTTATCCTCGTTATACTTATTGTATTTCTTAACAAGACCTTTCATCATGCCGTTGTAATCACTTGCCACTTTTGGATAGTTCTTTCTATTAAGAAAGAGGAAATCACTATATCCATCAATCTCAACACGCTTATCATTCTTTCGATTCGCTAACACTCGCTTAAATGCTTGATAGGCTTCTTCAACCATAGGAACTTGACGTTCGCCACTTTTGGTCTTTGGTGTTTCAATGTAGTACCCAATTTCAGTATCTCTCAATAGCTGATGGTCTATATTGACAAGACGATTCTCAAAATCTAAATCTGGAAGTGTCAAACCACCAAACTCTGAAATACGAAGACCTGTTTTTAAGAGTATCAGAATTTCATCATAATTTTTGCTGTAGGTTTTATCAGCTTTTGCAAAGGCTAACAGTTTTTCTTCCTGTTCTTCTGTTAGTACGGTCTTAGGGACAGTATCATCATCAAGAACTGCTTTCAGTTGAAAGTCAAATGGATTCTTCCGAACACAATCATCTTGTATAGCAATATAGAATGAAGCCTTTAAAGAACGTTTGTAGTTATTGATGGTTTGATAAGCATAACCATTTTCACTCATTCTAATAGCCCATTCTTTAGCGTCTGATGGCTTAATACTGTCAATACTTCTTACACCTAACTTGTCTTTCTTCAAAATATCCATAAGATATTTGCGTCCAGTTTCAGTGTTTTTTTCTAACCTTTGGTCTTTGAGCGTTCTGTTTTGCGTAAAGCTGGCAGAGTGTCATTTTCTTTCCTACAACATCAATACCATCATGAATGTCTTTCTGTAACTCTGCGATTTTCTCTCTAAGTGAGATACAATCACGCTTTCCTGCTGGTACTCGGTCTGTAGCCACAAGTTTCCACGAGTAAACAAATTGCGGTTCTCCAAATGAATCTATATATTTGTATAAGTATCTTCCGTCTTTTCGTTGGCTCTCTCCAGTCTTTAAGATTCGACCTTTATTGTCACGTCTTTTTTCTGACATGGCATTTGCTCCTTTCCTTTATGGAAAGAGCCTTGATACGACTTAATACTATTTTATCATATACAAGACCCTTTGGCGACGCTAGATTGCGTCCAATGTATCTATAATTTTTTCAAATTGTTTTCGTTTAATCTGAATACGATTGCCATTCATAATCAGCCAATTTGCATTTTTATTTTCCTCTGCCAAGCGTCGTAGCTTGTTTTCGCCAATACGAAAATATTTTGACGCTTCTTCAATGGTTAGGGTATAACGTTCCCAAATAGGAATGTCAGTCTGCTTCATAAAATCCTCCTTTCCAAATCACTTATTTGGATTTCATAAAAGTTGTTTTACCAGCAATCGAACAGCTTTAGCAAAGCTCACGGGAGTTCCACCCCTGCATGGTTCTCATGTAGCCATACTCATTGCCTGCGACGGTTTTATCACGCTCGGACTATTGACTGTATGGGAGTATCATTATCACGATAAGAATGTCGTTGCAGGCAATCCTGCTAAAGATTGCTTCTCGGATCACTAACATGAATCGCTCGCTATCTTTATAAGATAGGTCATGGCGGTTAGTTCCGTTGGCTCTTTTCTTATCGAAACGTATTCGATTACTTTTATTCAGTTTTCAAAGAACAATGGCTCGTTAGCCTATCAAAACACATTGAAAGCTCAATATGCTTTGGTGGAATAACAAACCTCCCTGTTCGGGAAGCGTGGAATGGTTTAGCACGCTTCCACGAAAGGAGAGAGGATATTACTTAATTTCAAATGACAAAATCTTTGTAATCAGTCTGGTTTCCATTCTTCCACGTAAGACTTCATCAACGACCATACTTTGATTGCCATATTCATCTTTCATAAGTCGTAGGGAACGCTTCGTTATGTACCCTCTGTAATGATGTAGAATCTGGTTAATCGCTTCGGTATCGCCATCTGTTGCCTTTACAATGAGAGGAAAGGGAATCATAGGATATTGTGTTTTCATTCTTCAAATTCCTCCATAAACTTTTTAATTAAGGCTAGTCCACTGGTTCTATGCCGATAGACAGTAGAACGGTTCAATTTCAACAGGTCTGCAATTTCTGAATCGCTCATGTCCATAAAGTAAAACAGCAGTAGAATTTCACGTTTCTTGTCTGGCAACTCACGTAATGCTTCACTCAACAAATCATTTTCAACGCCTACTGATAACCCATTGAGTGTAAAAATCTGAAAGTCAGTTGAATAGTTATCTGTTGTCGCAAACTGGCTAACAAGATAATCGCCAACATCCGAAAAGGACACCTCACGCTTTGCAATCCTTGAAAGATAAAGCATATAATTCTTTCGCTCGTCTTCCATAGCACGTTTACAGATATAGTCAAACTGATTTTCTATTGTGGTCTGAAAAGAAGATGGTTTCATGTTTCTCACCCCCTTTCTGTCTAGGAAAGGAAGTGAGCCTTGCTCGTTTATCTCCTTTCACTCTTAGTCCCAATGTGAAAGGGGGATTTGTTGCATTACTGATAAATAAACTTCGTAAAAAAGTTCTGAATAGCCAAAAAAGCATATAAACAGATTTATTTCTCTGTTTACATGCTTCTGTTATTCTATCTATATGATTTATAAAACCACATTGGTGGACGTACTTATCTATTGCAGATAGACGACTTTTTTTGACAAGAACCCAATGTAAGGAAATTTATTGTATATGATGTACTTCATGGCGACGTTGACCTCCAACAAACCGCCATTTGGAAGTAATATACAATATTTTAACAGCGTAAATAGCACTACCATATAACGGTTTTTTTTATTGGCGTTTAGTAGTGCTTTTTATTAAATATAAACCTATAAACCATATAACACGTTTTTCTATACCTGTTTTTAATTCAGTAGGAACAATAAAATGTATAGAGGTGGTCTACTATGCGTAAAAAAGAAGATAAATATGATTTTAGAGCCTTTGGTTTAGCCATTAAAGAAGCTCGATTGAAACGAGGTTTAACTCGTGAACAAGTGGGAGCATTGATTGAAATTGACCCACGGTACTTAACTAATATTGAAAATAAAGGGCAACACCCCAGCATACAAGTTCTTTATGACCTTGTATCGTTACTTCATGTTTCCGTTGATGAATTTTTCTTACCTGCTAATAACTTGGTAAAAAGCACCCGACGATTACAGATAGAGAAATACATGGATAGCTTTACAGACAAAGAACTATCCTTAATGGAATCTTTAGCCAGCGGTATCAACGAAGCAAGAAACATCGAAGACTAATTAAAAGAATCCATACATAACGGAAAGAGCCGATAAAATGAGATTGTATTAATCTCATTTTATCGGCTCTGCGTCTTTGCGTCTGGCTCTGTAATCACAGTTACTTTGAACTGCTTTATTTCAATTAAATTTTCTTGTCTGCATTTCGGACAATAGAGGGGGAATTTTTTTAATTCAGTATCTTCCCTTATCTTTAATCGTGTTTTATTTCCACATACAGGACACAATATCCACTTGTAGTTTATAATAACTATCTCCTCCTTTACACTTTAATTCAAATCTTTATTAAAAAATATTTCATCTTATTTAACAAGAAACCATATTTATATAACAACATAAAATACACTAAGTTATTTTATTGAACATATATCGTACTTTATCTATCCGACTATTTGGACGACGGGGCTGGCAAACAGGTTCACCGGTAGTAACATGGTACCCTTTTAACTCTGTTAAACAAACACTACGTCCATTTGTAAAGAAAGTTAAATCACTACGATATTCTTGAATACACCGAGCAGGGATTTCTCCACTAAGAATGACCTCATTATTTTTCAATTGAGTGTCTACGATGTTCGCACAATATTTAGGAGCATCGTTGTATGCTCGTGAAAGATATTCCTGTGGCGCATAAATTTTAAAACTAAGATATGGCTCTAACAATTCTGTTCCAGCTTTTTTTAAGACTTGTTCCAATACAATAGGAGCAAGCATCCGAAAATCTGCTGGGGTACTAACAGGGCTATAGTATAAGCCATACTTAAAACAGATTTTACAGTCCGTCACATTCCAACCATACAATCCTTGTTCACAGCCATAGCGTATCCCCTCCATAACTGCATTTTGAAACGATTGATTTAAGTATCCAAGAGAAACCGAGCTCTCATACTGTACTCCGCTCCCTAATGGAAGCGGTGCTACAGATAGACCAATGGAAGCCCAGAAAGGATTCGGTGGAACTTCGATGTGAATGGTATACTCTGCTTTTTTTAACGGTCTTTCCATATAAATGACTGTAGGCTCTTTTATTTCTATCTCCACATGATACTTTTCTTGCAGCAGAGCACAAGTCACTTCCATTTGTACTTTCCCTAAGAAAGAAAGTATGATTTCATGTGTCGCAGAATCCACATAATATCGCAGAAGCGGGTCACTGTCGGAGATTTCTAAAAGTGCATCAAGTAACATTTCCCTTTGTTGAGGTTTGCTCGGTTCAACAGTCGTTTGCAGCAGAGGGAGGGGATTTTCAATTCTCTCTCTCTGTGGCAATAGCTTTGTATCTCCAAGAACACTATTTAACTTCAAAAACTCATTCTGCAAAATAACAATTTCCCCGGAATAAGCCTTATCGATTTTACATAATTCACCATTTATTGAAGTATACATTTCTGTAATTTTTATTTTTTCCTTTTCCGATATTCTAACCGAATCTCGCAAATGCAGTACGCCACTATAAAGACGTATATATGCAAGACGCTGTCTTTTTTCCGAATACTCAATTTTGAAAACTTTTCCGCAAAGTTCAGACTGACCTCGATGTGTTGATGAATAAAATTTATTCGTAATCACTTCTATAAGGTTATCAATCCCTATATTGTTTTTTGCACTTCCGTGATAAACAGGGAACAGGGAACAATTATGAAATCTTATGCTTTCCTCTTGTTCGAGTTCTAATGCTTCCAATAATTTCCCAGACGTATATTTCTCCAAAAGGTAATCATTTCCTTCTATTACCATATCCCATTGTTCAGATTCGGTAAAGTTCATTACACGCATATTAGGATGCAGTTCTACCTTCTGTTTGATTACAATTTCCGCAGAAAGTTTCTCTTTAATATCCTGATAAACCGTTGATAAATCAATTCCATTTTGGTCAATCTTATTGATAAAAAAGATTGTGGGAATACCTATTTTCCTAAGTGCATGAAACAATATACGAGTTTGTGCTTGTACGCCATCTTTTGCAGAAATCAGTAGAATTGCCCCATCTAATACTGATAATGAACGATATACTTCTGCTAAAAAATCCATATGTCCTGGCGTGTCTATGATGTTTATCTTAGTATTTTTCCACTGAAAAGAGGTTATCGCCGTCTGAATTGTAATTCCTCTCTGACGTTCTAAAAGCGTATTATCCGTTTTCGTTGTACCTCTGTCCACGCTTCCTAATTCTGTAATCGCTCCACTGTTATATAATAAGCTTTCTGTTAAGGTAGTTTTTCCCGCATCAACATGAGCTAAAACTCCAATATTAATAATTTTCATGTGATTTTCCTCCATTCAAAAGCCCAAAAGGGCATAAAAATCCCAGTGATAAATACTCTTATCACTGGGATTTTTATGCATAACCATAGGCATACAAAGCATACAGATATTCTCCGGATACTTTAGAATCACATGATAAAGGTATTCTTAAACTGGGTACAAAAAACTAAGCCCTCCTAAAAAAGGACATCCAATTATTTGTTCCCACTATCAAATTGACAGTTTATTTAAGAATACCTTGCCGCATATTTATTAACTCCTTTTAAATAGATACTTAAATAATAGCACGTAAGAGCATATTTGTAAAGGAATCTCCAATTTTTTATCAAAGAGAGTACGTGATTACAAAATAGCTGTAATAATGTACCAATATTTGTTATTCTATAATCTTCCAATTACTCCCGTTCTTTTCAAGTACCAAATCAAATTGAGATACCTGCGTTGCTTTGGTCTGCTGGTCGATATACTCCACTGTCAGCGATACCGTGACTTGATTATCCTTACGATTGTGAATAGGATTTACCAGTTCTTGAAAGATGTACTCTTTTCCGATTGGTTTTAATATCCCGTCATTCACATAGTAGGAAAGTTCACTGGCTGTCGCTGTAGGATAGAGCTTGAAGAACGTCGTTAAAAACTCATTGATTTCATTGGTTGTAATGGAATCAACCGTCCCCTCACTTTCAATGGCTTTTGGTTTATAACTTGATTTCTTAGGTATGTTGGTAATGGTCGGATTCTTAACCAGTACCATATTTCCAGAACCATCTACATAGACACTCACTATATAAGCAGAGTGGACGGTCTTTGTATTTTCTCCCTCTGTAATGAGCTGGTCTACACTGTAGGTTACATTAAACTCATTGTCGCCAGTTGGCTCTACCGTCCATATCTGAAATCCTCTTACAGAAGACGATACAGGAATATCTTTGCGTACTGTATCAACATTGAGAGCTTGAAGTTCATCTGTCAGATAGCCTTTTAGACTTTCCATTCGATTATCAATGGACTTATCGGATTGCTCCCATGAATAGTAGACTTTCGCAAAGTTCTCTACAAAATTTTCTACATGATGAGTATCAACGTATTCCTTTTCTATGATAGTTGTTTCGTGAATAGTATGAGTATCTATAGCTGTAAAGTGCTTGAATATCGCAAAGCTGAAACTAAGCCCTAAAAGTACCCACAAGGCAATCACAACCTTTTTATGAGGATTGACCTTATAGTAGACACGAGGTTTCTTTTCCTTTGGTATCTGTTTTTCTTTATTCTGATTTTTTCTAAATTTCATCATTAAATCTTCCTTTCTCATTGTTTGATTCGTCCTGCTCCCACTAAATGCTGTTGCCAGTAGGGGCTTGTTAAGTCGGCATAACCGATTGGGTCGCCTGCATGAAACATACGGTTATTGCCAAGGTATATCCCAACATGAGTAATATAAGAGCCAGCGTTATAGGTAGAATGAAAGAAAACCAAATCGCCAGCTTGTGCTTCCGATAGTGGGATATGCTGGGTCACATCATATTGCTGTTGTGCGGTTCGTGGTAAGTTAATTCCAGCTTTTCCATACGTCCATTGTGTCAGTCCGCTACAATCAAAAGAAGTAGTCGGGGAAGCTCCACCGTAAACGTATCGCCAGCCCTCATATTTCAGTGCTTCGTCCATGATGGCTTGTACCGTATCATCATCAAACTCTGTTGTGACAAGATACTGCGTTACCAGTTGCACATAAAACATATTGCCATAGTTGTATCGCCAGCCCCCATTGATAGGTATGGCTATGGGATTGGGGTAAGACACTTTTTCGCCACCTGAATACTCTTTTGAGAAACTTTGAGCCAGTTCAAAGGTATATTTATTTCCACGATTAGCCACATACCCTAAGAAACCACCACCATAATTGTAGGACTGGATAACCGATTCTAAATCTACACTGAGCCTTTCGCTACTGGCTAATAATTCACTGAAATACTTCACACCTTGCTTAATGGATTCTTCTGTACTCAATGAATTAGGTGGAAGACCGAGGGATTCCGAGGACTGCATAACATCTTCCGCAGTACCGCCCGATTCCACCTGTATAATCGCAAGAAGTATGTTGACATATTCTTCAACGCCATATTCTTTGGCATATTTTTCTACCATAGGCTTATGAGCCAGCACTTCTGCGGAAACATTCACACCTCCATAATGAATATTGGAAATTCCGCTGTCCTGTTCATCTGAAAATAAAATGGCAACAAACAGAAGCAGTGAGAAGACCATCAAGAATAATCCAGAACCACCAATCACTAAAGTTTTCAACTTCATGGTTTCTTACCGACTTTCTTAATGGTGGCGGTTTTGATTGGTGGTCTACTTCTTGTATTTTGTAGTGGTACTCTTTGAACAGTAGACGGACGTTCTTTTGTGATTGGACGTTGTGAAGTTCTATCTGCTGTAGTGGTTGAAGTTGCTGGCTTTTGAACGGTTTTTTCTTGAACGGTATTGCCTTGGCGTTCCACTTTTGGACTTGAAAAATCGGACTTAACTGCTGGACGCTCTTGTTTGGCTTGTTGAGATTCCTTATATGAAGTCTGAATATTAGACTGTTTTGAGGTCTGTTCATCATGATATTGTTCTTGTCTTGTAGTCGGTCTTTCATGAACAGAAGAAGCAGGCTGTTTTTTCTGTTTGACCTGTTCCATTTCAGAGCGACGCTTCGCAATGGTTTTTCGCCTTTGTTCCTGCTGTTCCTTGCGTCCACTGGCTCTGTCCGCTTTGGTTTGAGAAATACTACTGGTTAAATCACGGACATTCTCTTTTACTTTGGATTTTCCTTGATATACTGCATATCTTGCATTGGTCGGCAAATCTTTAACCTGTTCTTTCAAACCACTAGCAGTGTCTACCATTCTGTCTTTGGTATCAGCTACTGTACCGATGGTTTGACCGATACGTTTTCCAAGTGTTGATTTTTCCTTTCCGTCTGGTCGGGAGTGATCTGCTTGTGTCCTTGCAGAACTCCCCGAACCCGACTGTCCTTTTTTACCTGTAACAATGGCAGACCCAGCCCCTAGAGTAGTCATGGAACGTCCAAGTTTCCGCTGTAGACGGTGCATGTGAGCGTGCATAAGCATACGAGGTTTTCTCATCACACGACTTCCCACACTTTGAGAATCGTTACTCTGTAGAGAAAACATACTCATTAAATCGCCCAGCTTGAAGTAGATTCCTGCAAAGGTCACAATCTGTAGAAAAGCAATCAAAAAGAACGGATAACCAGCCGATAAGGTATAGAGCATGGTTGAAATACTAAATGCTGTCGTAATAATCAATGTGATTCCAGCTCGTGTCAAAATGGTATTAAAGAGCTTTGTTATGGCTCGTTTTGACATACCATCAAATGATGGAATCATGCTTAAAATAAAGCTCACAGGCAGAAACATAGCATAGATGATAAAAAGTACCTGCGAGAAAATCATGATTCCTGTTAATAGGAATACAAATATGGAAATCCCAATATTGAAGACAAATAGGAAGAAGACTGTACCTAAACGGTTAATGGTCTTTGTAATGGTTAGATTGGTATTGCTTCTGTCTTCAATTTCTTCCGCAACAATTTTTTCTCTGTCTTCGCCATTGTTGGAATCTGGGCTGGTGGAGAGCAGGCTTTCCACACGGTCAATACCGATACTTTCAATGTCTGAACTGTTGTATTGAAGCAGTAGCCACGGTTGCTGAACCTGTATGGAAAACAGGCTATCTCTGATTAAGTCCACGCTGTCCTTGCCTTGACTATCGGAATGGGGCATGACAATCTTCGTGCCAAGTGATAAACTGGCATTACTGATGTCTGATGAAAAGTCATTGATTTTTTTAATGTAGTCGGGAGCGTAGGCAATAAAGGAAGCCGATAGGATAAACACCAGCACAAAATTCATAATGGCATGAATTGCCTTTGTGGTTTCTCTCTTTATCAGTCCCGTATAGGCAACATAAACCCCAAGAACCAAAATCAAGAGTAAGAGGAATCCAACATAGAAACCCTCTGTTGAAAATCCGTTTGCACTCACACCAGCTAAGGTCTGCATATTCTTACCAATGGAATCTGCTGTAGCGGAAATGAAGTCTAAGGAATAGGCTTCCTGTACTAAGTAACCTGTCGCATTGGAAACATACAAACTGATTGTCCAAATAAAATTGGTAATGGCATATAGTCCATACATGACCTGTTTTCCAATCCCGTCCGACCAGTTCCACGGAAGCCAGCCCCAGCTATTATCCACATAAAAATCCAGTTGATAGTTTTCAAGTGGGTATCGGCTGTATTCATTTGCCACATTGACCGTATCATCTACCAAGCCCGCAGCTTGAACCACCGTTCCCAGCATGGCTAAAAGAAAAATGGCAATCACAAGTGTGAAAGCCACTGTCATTGCCACTTTACCTAGACGTTTCAGCGTCCAGTTTGATTTTATTCTGTTTACTATTGATGGTTTCACATTTACACCTCTTTTCGCACAGGTGGTCTGGTATCAAAGGCATGGAGCAGTTCTTCAAATACAGGGTGGAACTGTATCACACCGACACGACCATATAAATCACTGATAAGGCATTGCCCGTTTTCCAAATCACGCAATCGCTTCTGATTGTTTTCGTCCTCTGGGTCTACACCAAAAAAGGCTAAGGTCTTTTTAATCTCGTTAAGGTCAGTGGAACGAAATGCAAATTTTAAGCCGAGGTTATTTTTCAGTTTTTCATCTAAGAGGTCGTCTGTATTTTGGGTCACGAAATATACCCCAGCGTTCATAGCACGACCAGCCCGAACCAGCTTCATAGATAGTGTTTTTCCTTGTGCTACCTGTAAAAAGCTCCATGCTTCGTCTAAATCTACAATCTTGAAAATGCTTCGGTCTGTATGGATAAAGTCTAAAGCAAAGGTACTAATGACAATCAGCATAGCAACGGATAAAAGCTCCATAGTGGTATATTCCTCAAAGGAAGTTTCCTTGTCGGGAAGTACCAAGTCCGCAACCTGTATAATGTTCAGTTGTTTTTCTAAGCTGATAGACTGCTCCACATAACCATTACTGAATAATAAATGTGCAAAGTCATAGTCTGTAAAACTTTCGATATGGTCGGCTATACTGGTACTTAGTGGCGTATTCTCAACCCGTAATTCCTCAATCACTTTCATCAACCCTCGTACTTCACTATTGGTTACTGCACGAATGGCTTTTCTAAGGATTGGGAAGCGTTCCCCATCACGAGAGGAAATCCCCGTAAGGAATGTCAGAATATCAATAGCCAGTGATTCAGAATCTTTGGGATTTTTCATAATCACATAAGGGTCAAGTAAGCCTTTGTTTTTCTCATCAGAAGTCAGAGTGACGATATTGATTTCATGGGAAATCTCTGGCAAGGTTTCTTTCCATCTGCCACGTTCTGCTTTTGGGTCTACAATCACTGCTTGTGCCCCATAAAGCACCGCATAATAGACGATAAGGTTATTCGCAAAGGATTTACCACCACCCAGCGAACCAACAAAAGCCGACGCTAACGCATTGGTTACTGAACCCTTAACCCCTTGACTGGCAAGAGCAGGTTTCAGATAGACATTGCGTCCAGTATCTAAGCTGTAGCCAACATAAATCCCCTCATTTTCCCCCAGCATTTGAGTAGCACCAAAACCTAAACCAGCGAGGAAATCAGAGGTCACGTATTGAATATAATCATTCATATAACGCTTGCTGGCAGGTAAAAATTCTTCATGTAAGCCGAGCATATCCCCAAATGGTCGTACCAGTTTTACGCTTAAATCGTCATAAAAATCTTTCACTTCATTACAACGACGTTTGAGTTCGTCAAGATCATTTGCGATACCCTTACCACATAAGACAGCTTGTACATAGATTCCTTGCTTTGGTCTAAATTGGTTTCCAGCTCATTCACACTTTCCAGAGCTTCCGCCACATTGGAGCTGGTTTCATTATCACTTTGCCAAGCGTGGTTATCCAAGTCTTTCAGTTCTTTCTTTTTATTGCGGACAGTAGATAGGGCTTTACGATTCGCTACAATTTCCACATTCATTGACGTATCAATCGGGAATGTAAATTGCTGTTGCTGGTAGTAGAAGATTTCAGAGGACGGGAAGTCCAGTTCTCCGACAATGCTGTTAATGGTAAAGTAAGCTACATAGACGGTTTCATCTTCCTGCTGGATTTTCAAATATCGCTGTTTTTCTTCCACCAAACAGCGAGTAGGCTTAATCAAGTCATAGTATTTAATCAGCGTTTCATTATCCAGCTTTTTCTTTGATAGATGGTACTCATACTCTTCATAGGCAGTGCCTGTCTGTCCGTAAAGGTGTTCAATCAGATAGCCGAAGTCGTCCTTATCTAACCTGCGGATTTTGAAACGACGAGAGATTTTATTTTCTAAGAGCTTTTCCATCTTCTGAAAACGCAGGATTTCATCATTACTCATACTAACAAAATCGCCCATCAGCTTATGGTTCACATCATAGACAAAATCAGACAAAGCATTTTTTGCTTCAACGGTAAGACTTTTCATAGAAAACTCCTGATCGTTGAGAAGCAACTTAAAGCCGATAAAGAAACGGTAGTTCACTTGATTTTCGCCAATCATGGATATTAAAGCGTCTGTCTGTTGGTCGATTTTGTCATAGGCAACCGCTTTGAGCTTGCCAGTGACTTCATTTTTGGAACGCTCTTGTGCAGAACGTATGCTGGATTCTGTACTGATTTGTAAAGCATGAATTTTGCCATCACGATTTTGTGCGATAAGCTGTCTGAAAGAATCATGCACTTGTATTTTCTGTTCTGGACTTAGAAATGAGTAATTGTAAGGAACAAGCTCATAGTAAGCATAACATTCCCCGTCTTTATTCCAGACGAGATTGTTTTCAATGTATTTAATTGGATATGCCATAAAATTCACTCCTAACTGCTGTAATGGCTTCTTGTGGCTGGTTTCTGCCAAGCGTTACTTTTTTTCCTGCATAGGTCAGCTTTGGTCGCAGTGCATAAGCAATGACAGACTTCAAAAATCCATAAGGCTTTTTACCATCAAAAGTTTTTGTAGACATAAACCATGTGAAAGCCACAGGAATCCCAAAGTATTTGAGAAATGCTCCCTCTATCATGGAAAGAGGGGGCAAGTTGCCAAGTATCATCACTGCAAAGAGTGACACGACAAACCATGTCATTTGCGTAAAGGTTATGGGAAACGGAAGTCTAAAATCATTGATAGAATACAGTACCTTTTCCACAGACCAGATACTGGTATAGCTTCGTATTTTCTTCATGTAATCAATCCTTTCATAAAAAATAGGGGTAGCTGATTGAGCCACCCCGTAAAATAGAAAATCTGCCAGTAGTAATGTACCGACAGATTTAATAGACGATTTCAAAAATCCCATGATTGGTTGAGATAAACGTTCCTGAAAGGTCTAAATCCCGACCATAGGCTTGATAATCAATATAGTTTTGAAGACTAGCTGGTACTTCGCCTAAAGCACCCGTTTCTTCAATGTAGTAGCGTGCCACGTCATACATATCATCACAATCGGAATGAATGATAATATCCTCTTGTTCGCTTAGTTCTTCAATGCTTGAAAAATGAGTGAGCAGAGCAGATAGCTCCGATTGTAATTCTTCGGGTAATTCCGATACCATTTCCCATAGTCGATTGAGTTCGCCAATGGAAGTGTATTCGTCAACCGTAAAGGGTAACTCGTAGTCATGAATGGCGTATTCCTCATATTCATCATTCAAGCCGATTTTCTCTTTGACTTCCTCAAAGTCAATGGGAAAGGTAAACCACGCACCGACCAATTCGCCCTCATTGTATTTGCCTAAATTCGCAATATAGACTTGCATATCGTCCATATATTCACGTCCTTTCTTTGTAGAGATTCAAAAATCCCTACCGCACTTCGTTTGGTGTACCATTCCTTTGCGGAACATAAGAAAACCACTTATATTCCACAAAAGAACGGTTTTATTTAAGCACCAATAATGCGATTGAATAGCTCTAGTAAAATGTCTTTTACTCCAGCAGCGTTGAAGACTAAGCCAACCGCAATAATCGCAATAATTAAAAAGCCAATCAGTTTGCTAAACTCACGCTTGAAGCCAAGATACAAGCCAATCACAACGATTGCTAAAAGCACCAGTGATTGAGCGTTTGATAGAAACCAGTTATAAAGGTTTTGTCCAAAATTCATAAAAATGTTCTCCTCTCTATATTCAATGAATTTGTATTTGAGTTATTTTTTTGTTGTTATCACGTCCTGTTCTTTTACTGACTGTTGCTTCAAAATCTGCTTGTGTCGGTCTGTCAGTTTCGCATGGTCGAGAATGTCTTTTACAACCTGCGTCTGGTTGATTTCATCAAGTTTAATCGCAACCTTTAAGGTCGGGGCAACTTGATGAGATAGCCAGTTCAGCGTCCTTTGGAAGGAGTAAGGCTCTGGTTTTGTGGTTAGTTTTAATCGTTCACGATTGTTCCCAATAAACCAAGCCCATTCTTCATTCAGTTTCCAATCAGAACGAGGTTTGGAATCGTCTTTATCTACAAAACGGATATACCGATTGATAATTTTAAAGGCGGTATGCTCTGGATTGTCATAGACGAGTAAATCACGGACTGCATAATAGGCACGCTCATTTTTCAATCGAATCTCAAAACGGTTTTTTACTTCTGCGTCTTCAATGGGAATATCATTTTTCTTGTACTGCTCGTAGTCCTTTTCATAGATACAGAAATAAACTTCACTTTGTAATGAACCGATATAGAGGGTGTTTCCCATACATTCCTTTTCCTCTTTGCGTACCAGTTCGCCACTGCGATAGCTTTTAAAACTGCGGAAGACGGAGATACATTCTTCCTGTTGGCACTTTTCAGTGAGTACAGGGATATTCAAAATCCCTGTCTTATCGTTAATGGCAAGGTCAAGGCGTTTCATCACACCGCCAGCCACCAAAACGTCCATAAAGAACTCATACCAGCTTCTTTGTTGTGCCAGAAGATAGCTTTCAAATTGTCTGCACCCACGACCTTTCAATTCCACCAGAACTCCTTTGTCCAGTTCATGGGAGCAAAGGACGAATATGTCGCCTAAAGCATAATGCTCTGAATAAGAATAGAAACCATAGTCCTCATGAAGAAAATAGGACAGTTTCAGTTGTAAGATGTTTTCGACCACCTGCTGTACGTCTGTTGTCGGAAAGCGAATCCTTACATAATCAAACAGCATTTCAAGGGGAGCGTCGGGATTGAAGCGTTCCAGAGCTTCCCAAAGGGACTGCTGTAAATCCTCTGATGGCTTGACTTTTCCTGTTTCAATATCGCTTAGATACTGCCTTGTAATACCAGTCGCAACAGCTAAACGGTTTTGAGATAGTCCATAAGCCAAGCGTTTTTCTTTTAAATGCTGTAACCAAGTTTGTTCATTCAGTAAAAATCCCTCCAATCAAAAAGGCGTATGTCAACTTTTAAAGCCCATTTGACATACGCTGAAATTTTGTAAATCCCTTGTAACCAAAGGATTTTCTAATGTTTTTTTGACTGTTTCCTGTCGATTTGTACCCCCCTGTTAGATACGGGGGGTTAAGTGCTGGCGTGGCTATTGCCACACCAGCCAGCAAGATCAGTCCACACCTGCGACTTCCGCTTCGCACGTCGCCTGCGTGGACTGTCTGCTGTTGGATAACTTTTTAATTTCCTCCAAGAAATCATATCCTTTTGGTACAAGGGGAGTATAAAACTCTGATATGACACTTGTTCCTACATCAACATAGCCACGACCTTTGATTCGCTTTAAGAAGAAATCCTTTTGTACGTCACTGCCAAACATCATGCCATAGCCCATTTCAGACATACGACCTAAAGCCACTCTGAAATTAAACTGATCACGGATTCCGTCGCCTAAATATTTTGCGTCTGGACGTTGACAAGCCAGTATTAGAAAGAAGCCAGCTTGACGACCTAACATGACAATCTGTTTCAGCTTATTCATAACTGCGGTGTTTTCTTTTGTTCCCAGCATTTCCATGAAAGCGACGTATTCATCAAAGATTAAGAAGTGTGCCGGGAGACCTAAGTAAGCATAATTTTTGCCAGTCTTATAGTTCTTCATCTGCTTCATTTCCTCACTACGTTTCATCATTTCTTCATAGAATGTTTCAATGCAAGAAAGCAAGTCTTCTTTTCTATAGTAGACATTTGCCATCACAGAACCTAAGTCCGCAAGGTCAGCATTTTTCGGGTCAAGAATATACAGTTTTGAATCTGTATGAAGCAAGGCTTCAATCAGTGTCAGTATAAAGTAAGTTTTACCGCCACCTGTACCACCAGCAATCAACATATGAGGGAGCTTATCATATTCCCACCATACGTTTTTCATTAAGCGAAGTTTACCATCTTTAGCTTCTACTTCATCAATAGAAATACGACTGGCTATGGTGTCATAGAGCAAAGTATATTCCACATAGGAATCCTTTAACTCTTTATCCGTCAGCTCACAGTACAAGCCACTCTCTAATTTCTTTTCCAAGTGTAAGAGTTGGTCTTGATATTTTCCCAGCGTGATTTCCACCCGTATCTGTATCAAGCCATTTTTAAGTCGATAATACATTTTAGGGAAGTAGGTTATCTTTTCCTTTGTACGACCAGCACTATCTTTAAAGAAACCCTCTGTTTTGACCTGTTCAGATTCATACCACTTGTTTTCAAGTATCATCTTTGCCAGTTTTTGACGGTGGTAAAGTTGTTTAACCGTATCATAGCGAACCCGTTTGAATACAAACGCTACCAGCAAGCAGATAAGAATTGCGACACTGAAACTGATAATTAAATAGGGAATGTCAATCTTATCTGCTTGTGATAGGTTAAAATCCTGCCAGTTGATCTGCTGGATTGTCTTCACATGAAACAGTCCGACAACCAGCAGGAAAACAGGCAGGAGTGACGCTATCGTAAAATGAAAGACTAAATCTTTACCAGATGGGCGAATCCTTTTACCACGCTGTTTCATGCGAAAAAGTCTCCTTTCTACCTAGCGACTATTTGTCTTGTGTCGGTTCTTTCTTTGCTTGTGGTTGAGCTTTGAATGAACTAGAATCCTTTGTCAGCACAATATCGTCTGCCTTGATATACCAGTCAACATCTGCTCCTTGATAGGTGGCAGTAGCAACGGTGTCCGCAATGGGATTGATAAGTTCCACCCGTGCGTTATAATCAAACTCTTTCAAAGGCACGCTGGCAGGAATACTTACTTGAATCATGCGTCCTTGTCCTTTGGATTTTAAGTCATAGGTACGTTCCTTGATTTCATCTGAAACCGACCCGTCTTCATTTTGGATTCTCACTTCACGACGTAGAGCAGAGAATTTCAATTCTCCAAAAGTCGTGTCTTTATCTAATACAATGCCATTTGCTAATCTCATCATTTTTCCTCTCTTTCTTTATTCTTTTATCATGTCGTCAGCATGTAAAAGGTAATTTGTAAAACCACGAGTGCCGATTTTGTAGCCCTCTGCGGTAATACGTGGATTGACTAACTTCACACGTTCCTCAAAGCCGAAATGTTTTTCGCCAGCTTCAGCAGGAAGCACCACCACAATATCATCTGCTCTTTGAACATCAGAATAGAGATTATAGCTTCTTGATAAGACAGTTAGCCGTCCGTTGATTCTTCGCTGAACGACTTTATCCTCGCCAGCAAATTCTAAATTGCCGAATGTTTTTTCCATGTTGGGAATCACAAATTTAAGTTCCATATTTTTACCTATCCTTTCTTTTTTATTGGCTGAATGAATGTTTGATGGTCTTAAAGAGTGGGGAACGACCTTTTGATTCTTGATTTTTTGTTTTCATAAGTTCACTTCCTTTCAAAATCGGGTAAAAAAATAGACACCTCATTTTTTGAAGTGTCTACCTATTAAATATTCAAATTTTATTGGAAGTATCTTTATATCTTCACTTTTCAAGGATAAATCGTCGTATCAAAGCTCATTCATAAGTAGTAAATTAGTAGTAAATTGAGTGGTTTTGACCTTGATAAAGTGTGATAAGTCCAGTTTTTATGCGGATAACTAGATTTTTATGCTATTTTTCTTTGAATAATTTTTATTTCCCCTTCAAATATAAACTTCGTTCTTTCGAATCCAATTGATGAAAAAATGAGTTGCGTATAATTGGATGAATTCTCCAATATATATTCAATTAAAGCTTGTTCTTTATCATAATCCATCTCTGCATTCTTAGGGCTGTCCAGTACCATTGGCAACTTCAAAGATTTTTTATTAAAGCATGTTTTAATATTATTAAGGATGAAATACCATATAAGTGTTGAAATAGGTTTATTACTTCCACTAGCACAAAAAACACGATTAATCGCTTTATATTGTGACTCATCCAATTCATTCAATCCGAATCTCAACACTTGTCTATCCACCATCTCATAATACTTTTTATTAATATAAGCTTTTATTTCCGATACTTTTTTTAGTTCTTCTTCGATATTTTCTATTCTATCTTTAAGTTCTTCTTGTAATTGCAATTCATTAAATAATTCCAGATTCAAGCTATTATAAAGCTCATTTAATCCCATATAGCTGGTATAATTTTTGATTTCTTCCTGAGCAGAATTAATATTTTTCTTATATGATTCCAATCTATTTGAAAACTCTCTATAACTACTCTCAATTTGGAAAATTTCTTTTGAAATCTTTTCTATATCTTCGTAGATGCTGTCACTTATATATAATGAATCCTCTATTGAATTATATCTTTTGCTCCTAAGATCAGTGGTATCATTCAAAACTTAATGACATTCAGGACAGATATCCGTCTCTAAAATAGACTTTATTTCTTTTTCTTTATTATTTTTAAATCTCTCAATTTGGTTCAATGCAATCTCTAGCTCATATTTCTCATTTCTTAAATTAGTAAGCTTATATCTAAACGCATTCATAGAATTCAATATATCGTTATATTCCTTTGATTTAATAGAAAGTTCTCTTTCTAGTTCTTGTAAATTTTCAGGAACAACTACATTCTCTAATAAATTAGATACTTTTCCCTTCATTTCATCCGCTTTTTTATATGAGTCTTTAGACTCATTAATGCGTTCAAATAAATTTTGTTTGCTTTTAACACGCTCAAAATAGTTCTTATCATATATTCCAAATTGAGAGTAGATTACATCAGGTTTGAAATTTTGATATTGTCCTAAACTCTTAAAAGAATTGAAATTAGTTCCATCATAATAGTCTTGATCAAGGAAATTCATCACATATGTATACGCAGGTGGAGCAATCTCTAACTTCTCAGTATTTCTATTCGGCAAAAATATTTCAAAAGACCAAATTTCACCTAAAAACTCTGATAACTCTGGCCTAGATGATGTTTGAAATAATATCTGAATAAGATCATTAAATACCTTAAATAACTTTCTATGGCGATATATAAAATATTTTTTATTATCAACCATAAACTCTAAAAGATATACTTTGTCTTCATTTTTCCATTTTTTATCGAAGTGGGCATCAGCTCCCATAACATGATATAAACTACGCAACAATACCGATTTTCCTCTATCTGTTCCATCAATACTGCTAGACGTAACAACATTTACTCCTTCTTCAAAGCTTGTAACAAAAGCTTTTTTAGTTAAAATATCAAAAATGTATATTTTTTTAAAAATTACATTCATTAAATATCACCTCCATCTGTGTATATATAAAATACTAATAAGTAAAATACATTCTTCATAATTTGTGTATATTCCATCGGGAATTTTCCGTCAAATATTGGACTTAAAACACAAAAAAGTTCACCTTCACTTTTAATCTTATCTATATTTCCTTTAATATATTCAAAAACTGATGCCTTTAATACATTCAAATCATAACTATGATCAATTTCTAGCAAATTAGTTAAGGCTTGATTATACATTCTTCTTTCGGCTGGATATAAAGTTTTAATGTAATTTTTAGCTTGCTCAATACCAGTTATAGATTTTTTTCTATGAGATTCAAGCATTTTATTAAACTCATCTTTAGAAATCCCCTTTAACTCTAGAACATCATTATAATTAGTTATTGCCATCTCATAAGAAGCTTTTTTCTGGGCTGTCTCAGATACTAATCTATATAAAGCGTTCGGATTATTAGGCTCTTCATTTTTAATTTCTTGAAAAGATTCAATTAACTTTCCAATCAAAGCGTAGTGAGGATTTATTAGATCTATACCTTCACAAATATAAAAAACATTATCAAGAACAACATCTGACAAATTCAGTTCTTCTTTCAATTTATCTTGAATAAAATCTATTACTGTTTTATCCAACTCCCCTAAACATATCTCTTCTCTTAGGTCTTCATTCCTAGCAATCTTCAAATGTTTATTACAAACCACAGCCAACTTCACGTTTTGATTAGGATTGTATAGGGCATATAATGTTCCCAAAATAGATTTACTATTTTCTTTTCGATTAGTCAGTGTTTTAAAGCTATGATTCCCACTATTTTTTGTTTTCACCTGATAAAAATCTAGACCATTTTCATAATGTAACTCGATGTCACATTTGAAATCAAACACGACAGTATAGTCATCGTACTGCTTATATGCATCAATTAATTTGCTAATACCCCACAATAATTCAACTCTAAATCTATTCTTAGTTCTGCTACCTGCTAAGTCTAATGGCAAATTCATATAATAGTCCGAATATTCCATATAATGCACCTCTCTTCTTAGTTATCATATCTACACCATCTACATAACGGAGCCTTGATAATCTCTAATTATTTTCCTCTAAATTACTATCTAATCTTCTACACACTCCAGTATTTCCTCAATATCACAATCCAAAGCATTACAAATTCTAAGCAAAATATCTGTGGTAACATTCTGTCCATTCTTTATCTTATAAAATGTACTTTTACTGATATTTGTCTTCTCCATCAATTCATTATTAGTCATATCCAAATCTATAAGTTTTTTAAACAACTTCTTATAACTGAAAGTTCTCATCCTTTTTCCTCCATTCATCAAAATATAGAGTAATAATATTATATCATATTTTTTCTGTTTTTACATCAATATATTCTCTTTCCCAATACTATCGTATGTAAAAAAGAGCCGGTGCAGTCCTAAGACTACACCGACCATATATTTATCTCTCAGTTTCTTTTGATACTTCTTTCTTTTCTTTAGGCTTTTCCTTATCTTCAGCCTGATATTTTTTAATGGCTCCAAGCACAGACTCTTTCTTTTCATCTCGACCTTTCATCTGTTCTTTTGCCTTTAAGAGCTTTGAAGAAAGTATCCTGATGTTAGTATGTTCCTTGCCGTTATCGTCAACGGAAGTTCTAATCTGTCCAAAGAGTTTTACAAAATCTCCCTGCTTAAAGTCTTTTGGAATATCACCATTTTCTCCGTATGCGGAGCAATTATGATATACCTTATTGCCCTCATCATCTTTAGATGCCACAGAGAAGTTTACTACTTGAAAGGCTTCGCCGTTCTTATTTTCTCTTTCAACTACATCGATCTTTCCTACAATATTTCCAACGATATTGACAAGATTATCTTTCTCCTCTTGAACATAAGGAAGATCTTTAATCTGCCCCTGTTCTCTTAAATCTTCAATCATGTAATCAAATTCCTCATGCAGTAAATTAACGGTGTCATTGTCCATATAAGCGTCATATAGCTTGTCTAATGTACTTTCATCGCTAATTCCTTTTTCCATGCTGATAACCGCCTTAACAAAGTCTTTGTGATTGTCATTTACCATATCTTCTATTTGATTTCTCATTGTTTTGTAATCCATGTTTTATCTCCTCGTATTATTAGATTTGTAGTTTTTATAGACCATCAGCAAGGTCTTATAATCTCTAACAGACGCTGTGGATTAGTATTTACCTCCTAACGCATAGACGTCTTAAGAAAGGCAATAACCACAGCCGTTTGTTTAAGCGGTAATTAGTTAGATAACGCATGACGTTTTATGTAGCACGAGGTTACGTGAGAACAAACAAGTCTGCGGGGCAATACAGTGTCTAATTTTTTACTGGAGGTCTGCTATGTTTTACGCAGGAATTGATGTAGCCATGGATAAACACGCCTGTGTTATCCTAGATGCTAATGGCAAGTGTTTCATTGAAGTATTTACCTTCAAGAACAGTCGTGACGGTTTTGAACAGCTCATGTCTGAACTAAAATCACTAACCCGTTATCGAGCGACCCTTGTTGCCGATTGCTCTAGTAAGCGCGTTAAGGCTCTTTTGCTGCCAAGAAACTCACTCGCGTTCTCTTTCATTTGGTGAAAGCAAACGTTGCCTTTATTCCTCTGGCTTAAACCGCTACCTTATACGACTTATTTGCCAAGCACCTCGTGGTGCTTATTTCGTTATGCAATTATCAAGGTTCTTTTTATCCGATTTGCATTTCTGCATTTTCATGCTTTTTCTTCTTGACTTTTAATAGTTAGTATTTCTTATATAAAAAAGCGACCAAGAAAATCTTGGTCGCTCCACATTCGTATAACACTCATATGATTCCTAAAGAACTAGCTCTACAATTAGATAATTCACCTTATTTGTACGCTCTTCCGTTTAAGGAAACTAGAGAATCAAATAATTGCGTTTTCTCTAGAATACTCTCAGTGGGAGTTCTTTCCGTTACTGCAAGTTCTTTATACTTACTAGTAATTCCCTTAACAGCTTCTAATATCGATGGTTTAGAAACCTTGGAATCGCTTTTCCTATACTCTTTAATTAAATCAGAAACTGCAAAAATCCCTAATTCCTTAAATTTCTGAGTTCGCTCAGAATCGTTCAAAACTTCGTTATTACTGATCCTTTCAACATTAAACCTTGTATTGTTTACCTTTTCATCATAAGCCATTCTAAACTCTAATGAATTTTTCCAACCATAATCAGAATTGTAAACAAACTTTTCACCAGTTATGTCTTCAATAGCCATAGCTAGAATATATTCATAGCATCCAGCATCTCTACTATCATAAATAGTATCGTAAAGAGGTTTAACTGCCTTCAATCCTAGCTTCAATATTCTTTGATAGTTTTCCGAATTCTTAATGAACTCTCCCGGATGTGCCTGCATAGCCAATTGTGGATTAGTCTTCGTCTCAGTTTCTATTTCCACCCTCAGCTTATTCATAGCTCCATTTATATCATCTGAGGTTTCCGCATAAACTACGTTTGCCGGCATCACTTTATGAGATATATTCTCACTATTCTTTGATGCTTGACTATTTTCAATACTAAAAATTCCAATAGATACAAATAGAACCAATAAAAGTACAATTCCTAACGAAATATACGTTTTTTTCTTAGACATAACATTACACCTCCTAGGGTTCTAATTTACAGTGTATTTGTACTACACTATCGTAGTATGGTAACATTAGCTTAACATATGATATTATTTTATCAATGTACGAATTCATTTTCACTTGCATTTTGATGATCTACAGCATTAGTGCTGCAACATTCAACTTTTTTCCAGACAAATAATGCTCATACGCAATATCTGCTGGTAGAAAACGAACCTCAATATTCTGCAATCCAAGCCCATGAAGCATCTGCAGGGACACTTCACCTTTATCCAGAATATCACTGCCTTATTTTCTTGATCGCTTCTTGTCACTTCTAAGAATAGTTTGTGTATAATAAAGACGTGTTTTATGTACGAAGACAACTCTCCGTTTCGTTAATTAAATTATCTAAAATCTGATTTCGATTGGCTTTAGCGGAGACTTCATCGCGCATGATGAAGCTGATAAAAACGTTATGCCGGCATATCAGCCGCTTCAGTAGTAAGACTGAATAAAGGCGAAAATGTAAACACAGAAACGATACTGCGCATCTGTCAATATCCTGCCTGCGGTATTGGCGATATTTGCGAAGTGAAACAAGTAAAAAACATTGAGGTGAAGTAATGAAAAACATATTTGAAACGGTAGCAGACTTACTACTTACAAATAATAAATATAAAGCCGAAGATGGTAAGCTTCTTAAAGCTGTTGTTTATAGTGATGTTATGGCAATGAATGAGAATTTGCTGACCCTTCTCCTCTCAAACAAAGACGTAAAAGAAACCTTCTTCAAAAACGTTCAAGGCATGCTCGTTTTTGATAAGCAAAAGTTTGCTTGGTTCATGGAATCAAAGGAATTTCTGCCTGACTCTTACACGGCTTACACGAACAAAATTGGGCTGACTCATAACGGTAGTTTCATCTCGCAAACAAACGATGTTGTGCTTGATTTTCCTTACAAGGATTGTGTATTGGAAGGCGGTCAAGATAAAGATGATCAAAAACGAAGTGAGATTTTCTATAACGAAACAATCGCGAGTGATGAAATCTCGCGTATGCTTGCTCCTAAAGTCTTCACGAATGCTAAACGTTATACAGCGGTTGGTGAGAAAGATTTAACTGGAGAACTAGACCCTAATACTATTCATGTTGAAGAAGAAACAGGAATAACTTTTAACGATAACGATAATTTAATTATCAAAGGAAACAATCTTATTGCCTTAGCAGGCCTTCTTAAACGCTACGAAGGCAAAGTAAAGTGCATCTGTATAGATCCACCTTACAACACTCAAAATGATAGTTTTAACTACAACGACTCATTCAACCATTCCACATGGCTAACCTTTATGAAAAATAGGCTAGAGATCTGCAAGAGACTACTGGCGACTACTGGTAGCATATTTATCATTCTGGATGACAATGAGTACGCTTATTGTAAGGTCTTAACAGATGATATTTTGGGCAGAGAAAATCACAAAGCGACTTTTATTTGGAATCATCGAAAATCAAAGCAAAATGATATAGACATCTCTCTTTCTCACAATTATGTTATGTGCTATATCAAAGAATCTTCTACAAGACTTTATCCATTGAGCGTTGATGAAGAAGGTTTTTCTAATCCTGATAATGATCCACGCGGTCCTTGGAAAGCTGATCCATTTGATGCTCCTAACATACGTCCTAATTTAACATATGCTATTACAAACCCAAGCACAGGAGATCAGCACCTTCCACCGAGTGGGAGGCATTGGCGATTTTCTCAAGAGAAATTCGCCAGTGCCTTAGAAGACAACCGTATAATTTGGGGGAAAAATGGGAAAGGTCGTCCACAATATAAGAGATTTCTTTCTGAGGCTAATCTAAAAGGAAATAGCATAAATACAATTTGGGATGATGTAGATACAGCAACAAGTGCAACAAAACACTTAATGCAATTATTTGACACCAAAAATGTTTTTAGCACTCCAAAGTCAGAATCTTTGATTGAAAGGATAATTTCTATATCTACTAACGAAAAAGATATAGTTCTTGATTTCTTTACTGGCTCTGGTACTACTGCTGCCGTTGCTCATAAAATGGGACGCCGATACATTGGTGTTGAACAAATGGATTACATTCAAGACATAACTGTTGAACGTTTGAAGAAAGTTCTTGAAGGCGAACAAGGCGGTATTTCTAAAGCTCAAAACTGGCAAGGTGGTGGCTCTTTCGTTTATTGCGAGCTTAAAGAAGACGCGAACACGCTTATTACCACTATTCAAAATGCAAATGAAGATACTATTGAAAGCGTAAAAGCTGCTATTTACGCAGATGAGCGCATTGTGCCTTATCTTACTAAGCAGGAACTCGCTTATGCGGATAAAGACTTTGAGAATCTAACATTAGAAGAAAAGAAACAAGCACTCATAAAGCTTGTAGATAAAAATAAACTCTACGTCAACGCTTCAGATATGGATGATGAAACATATCAAATTAGTGATGCTGATAAAGCCTTTACGAAGTCTTTCTATGAGGAGGCATGATCCATGGCTAAACCATTCTTATACGAAAAACTCGATACGCTTAAAGAGATTAATGAGCTTGCACCTATGCCAGATATTATTGAGCATAGTTTATCTCAAAATATTGTTTTGCGAGAGTATCAAAAAGAAGCTTTCCAATATTTCGTCACCTATTTTGAAAAAGATGGTTTGCGTAAAAATAAGCAGATTCATACTCTTTTTCACATGGCAACAGGCTCCGGTAAAACGGTGATGATGGCAGGGCTTATCCTCTATCTTTACACAAAAGGCTATCGCAAGTTCCTCTTCTTTGTGAACCAAACGAACATTTTGAAAAAGACGGAAGAAAACTTTTTGAACACGCTTTCATCGAAGTATCTTTTTTCTGATAATCTTTCCTATCTTGGTACGAAAATTAAAGTGAAAAAAGTAGACCGGTTTAGCGATACGGCTTTAGATGATGATATTGAGCTGCTATTTACTACCACGCAAAAGTTACATACAGATATGTGGTTTGCTAAAGAAAATGCGCCAACTTACGCTGATTTTGAGAATGATAAAATCGTTTTTATTTCGGACGAAAGCCATCACATTAATTCTGATACGAAGAAAAAGACTAGTACTGAAGAGGATGCCGAGAAAAGCTGGGAATACACGGTAAATCGTGCTTTTAGTTCCGATAAAGATAGTGTTCTACTGGAATTTACCGCAACAGCTGATCTCAAAGATAAAAACGTACTTGCAAAGTATACTGATAAAATCGTATACAACTATCCACTGGAGCGATTCCGTGCAAGTGGCTATACTAAAGACTTCCAGAATTTTGCAACCGATACGAACCTCTGGGATCGCACGCTTATAGCTCTTATTCTTAGTGAATATCGTCGCTATCTTTTTGCGGACTTAAAACTGAATATTAAACCAGTTATTATGCTTAAGTCACAAAAGATTAAAGAATCTGAAGCTTTCCATGACGAGTTTTTCAAAAAGCTAAATCAGCTCACGAGCTATGAGATTAAAGCTCTGCAAAGTGCGAATATTCCGCTTCTTTCTAAGGCTATTGCTTATTTTGAGGAAAAAGATGATACCCTTGAAAACCTAGAGCATAGTCTTAAGAACTCTTTTGCTGAAGATAACACCATCATCATGAATGGATCTTCAGACGATAACGATACTAACCAAATTAAAGTGAACTCACTCGAAGACAAAGATAATCACATACGCCTTATTTTTGCTGTTGACATGCTCAACGAAGGTTGGGATGTATTAAATCTTTTCGATATTGTGCGCTTGTATGATAGCCGACAAAGCAGTGGTAAAGCAGGTCAGATTGGCTCATATACGATTAAAGAGGCTCAGCTTATTGGTCGTGGAGCACGCTATTGTCCGTTCATATATGAAGGCGACGTTGACCTTAAATTTAAGCGCAAGTTCGATGGTGATCTTACCAATGACTATCGTATTTTAGAGACGATGCTTTTCCATAGTCTGAACGATTCGCGCTACATTGCTGAGCTGAAACAGGCACTTATTGCTACTGGTCTTCAACCTAAAAATCCAATTACTCGTGAATATACGCTTAAAGAAGAATTTAAGACTTCTGAATTTTACCAAAAAGCATATGTCTACTCTAATGAACGATTGCCTCGAGGTCGTGCGAATATTACAACCGTTGAAGATAGCTTGAAAACAAAGATCTATCACTACACACAAAAGTCAGTGTCCGGCGGCATCGTCAATCTTTTTGATACAAATAATCAGGCAGAGGAAACTGAAAACAAGCAATCAACTAGTAACAAAGCAAAGATAACATCCTTCTTCTTTAAGGATGTTGACTATAACATCCTATCGGGTGCTGCTACTTGCTACACAGAACTTCGTTTTGACGTGATTAAAGATAAATACCCAAATGTTTCCTCACTCAAAGAGTTTCTCACGTCCGAGGATTATCTAGGGAATTCAATGTTAGAGATTACCCAAACTGGTGATATTTTAACTGGTAAAGACATCTTTGCAGCATCTAAAAAGGCAATGGGACAAATTGCCTCTTACATTGCAAATATTAAACAAGAGTTCATTGGCAGTACCGTATTTAAGCCAAGAATGCTAAAAAGCGTTCTACACGATAAAAAGATCTCTCTTACTGCTATACAAGAAAATGGTGGACATGGCGATTCACAAAATATCTGTGTCAATGAAGACTACCGTCTATACCTGACGGATGAACCTTGGTACGTCTTCAATGACAATTACGGGACAAGCGAAGAAAAACAACTCGTTAAATACTTTAAGGCTGTTATTGAACCAAAACTTAAAGAAAAGGATCTCGAGTATTATTTGATTAGAAACGAAAGAATTCCTGAACTTGCCATCTACTCCTTTACTGCCGGTGAACGCTTTGAACCTGATTTCTTACTTTTCATTAAAAAGAAGGACGTTTCAGAGATTAAGACATTACAAGCCTATATTGAACCGAAGGGATCTCAGCTATTGCTGCAAGATGCATGGAAAGAAAAATTCTTATCTCAAATTAAAGATGAGCATAAGATAACTGATCTCTTCGGACACGGTTACACGCTCCTTGGCCTTCCATTCTTTAATCAAGAAAATCGTATGGCTGAATTCAGTAAAGCCGTAGATAAGTTAGTAAAAAAGCTATAAGGAGGTAGTGTATGAGAATTCTTCTAGATACAAACATTGTAATCCACCGCGAGAATCGACGTATATCTAATTATAGCATAGGTCATCTTTTTCGTTGGATAGATAAGTTAAAACATGACAAAGTAATTCATCCATATACAATAGATGAACTCAAAAAATATCGCGATCCAGAAACGCAAGAAGTTCTTTCTGTCAAACTAGATGCCTACAACATCATTAAGACTGTACAAAAACCCAGCTCCGAGTTTTTAGACAAAGTATCACTTTACGATAAGAATACTAACGATGCTATTGATAATTGCCTATTATATGAATTGTACAGCGGCAGAGTTGACGCATTCATCACAGAAGATCATAAATTAAGAAATAAGGCTATCAGTTTAGGGCTTGCAGATAGGGTGTTTTCAATCAATAGCTTTATTAGCAAAGTATCTTCAGATAACCCTGATTTGATAGAATATAAGGCACTCTCTGTCGAGAAAACCTGCTTCGGTCAAATTGATGTAGGTGATAGTTTCTTCGACAGCTTTAGGGATTATTATGATGACTTTAATAGATGGTTTGCTCGTAAGTGCGATGAAGATGCCTATATCTGTCGTGCAGATGAGGGACAAATACTAGGTTTCTTGTATCTTAAAACGGAAGATAGTCAGGAAAACTATTCAGATATTCAACCTTTATTTACTCCTAAGAAACGCTTAAAAGTTGGCACTTTTAAGGTCGAATCAACTGGATTTCGCCTCGGGGAACGTTTTGTAAAAATTATTTTTGATAATGCTCAAAAGCGAAAAGTAGATGAAATATATGTGACCTTATATAACGATCGTGACGAACTGAAAGCATTGGAAGAATTGCTATATAGGTGGGGTTTTGTTTACTGGGGAACTAAACGCAATAATGGCTTAAGTGAAAAAGTTTTAGTAAAACACTTAGGGACAATAGCGAATGGGCAATCCCCAAAGCAAAATTATCCTAACATTTCAAGCTCATGCAACAAATTTATACTACCAATTATGGCAAAATATCATACATCTCTTTTGCCCGATTCACAATTAAATACTGAGGACAGAATTAACTTTCTTGAAAAAACAGCCTATCGCTATGCTCTTCAAAAAGTATATATTTCGTGGGCTAATACAAACAGTGCAAAACCTGGAGATCTTTTTCTCTTCTATAGGATGGCAGAAAACGGTGAGATCAAAAAATACAGATCGGTCATTACAACTATTGCACTTGTCGATGAAATTATAGATTCTATTCCAAGCGAAGAGAATCTTTTATCATTATGCCAAAACCGTAGCGTTTTTACTGTGGATGAGTTAAAGAACTTTTGGAGAGATCACAACCGTAACTTAAAGATAATAAAATTTATCTTTGTAAAAAGTCTCAACAAGAGACCCACACTCAGCGATCTACGAGACATGGGCATTATTGACGCTTCAAGTGGACCAAGACCATTCACAATAATAACTGATGCTGAATTTCATAAAATTATAGCATTTGGCAAAACTGATATGAATTATGCTATAGAAGAATAGGAGTAATATATTTTGAAAGCACTTCTTTTATCAATAAAACCAGAATATGTAGAAAAGATATTACAAGGTACTAAAAAATTCGAATATAGAAAGCAATTGGCTAAAGAAGATGTATCTACAATGTACATCTATAGCACATCTCCGTTTAAAAAAATTGTTGCGTCAGTCCAAATTAAAGGACGACTTTCCGCATCACCCAGCAAGCTGTGGGAAAAAACAAAAACTGCAGCAGGAATAAGCCGATCTAAATATCGAGAATATTTTCGCGGATATAAAATTGCTAACGCCTATATCTTAGGTGATGTAGAAGTATTTGAACAAGAAAAGGAATTGTCTGACTTAGGATTAAATTCAGCACCACAATCCTTTATTTACATTAGCATTAGCCATGAATAAACGGGTGTGCAAAAGAATTTCTGTAACTGTCTGCTTTTCTAGCTTAGTGCCCTACAATCAGTGCTTGGTTTTATAGGGTCCTAATATTAATCAAGTACTACTTATTGCATTGTACATCACTCAGCTTCGGGAATAAGTCAAGTCTTGATAGACACCCTTGGAACCATGAGCACCCCCTAAAGCAAAAACACACACCCTTGTCTAAATAACACACACACCCCTAAAAGCAAAAAGACACCCCCTAAAAAACAAAAAATCTAACGTCCATTTCCGCCAGATCGCCTCTACAGCTCTTCTCATTTAAATAGTTTTGAAAAAACCCTTATTTACAGCACTTTAGCAGACGGCATCTGTAACTTTTTGCCGCCATTCGAGTAAATACTTCTCGTAAAGTGTGCCTTCAAAGGGCTCAATCATAGCTGCAATAAGCTTAACTACATCGTGATGAGGGGTATAGAATTCTCCTTCTTCCTTTGTTGCATTAACTGCGAACTCTTTAAGAAAGTATTCATACACATAGCCGATTAAATCTTTTTCTTCACCAAAAGCCTTGTGGCTTATTTTATTAACTTCATCAACAATTTTTTTGATGTCATTAGCCGCTAAATTACGAGTGGTAAATGTACCCTTTATAAAGCAACCTTTAAGCTGAGGATCTTCCGCTTCAAGTCTGCTTAATGCAGTGTCCAGTGCAACATTGAGTTTGGGAGCAGGTGTGTTGATTATAGTTGACCATCTTGCTTCTACAGGAAGATTGTATGTTCCATCTGCAAATGTAGCATCATCAAAGAATGCGGCTCTGATGTTTTCATCATCAGGGTCTAGTCCATGCTCAATTAAAGTCTTACGGAGTGCTTCGATGCCATCTTCGTATTTCTCACCGATAAAACGCAAGAAGACAAGCGTGAGCATCATATCTTTTTTTTCAAAGAATGAGCCGGAATTTCGTGCTGCACGTAAGTAATCTCTACAATTAAAAAGTATGCTATCTATATTTAAAGCTTTATCAGCAGTTTTCTTCTTTGCCATTACTTTTCATCCTCCGCTATAAATTCCAAAATATCGTCGGGCGTGCAGTGTAAAGCCCTGCAGATACTTTCAACTTTTTCCAGTGATATATATTGCCCAGTGCATAGTTTCGTAATAATGTTGGCGGAAATTTGCTCATTCTCATTAAGTCCTAATTGGAAATATCTTCTTCGATCATACGATATAAAAGTTTTTTATATCTAACAGCCATAGTTCCCTCCATATTTCCTTAATTTATATTATCTCGGTTCTGTGAATATATCAACGATATAAAGAGCTAGTTGGCTGGAATATAGCAAATTAAAGCCCTAAGTGAATGACCCTAAGTGCGGTTAATTTTCTTCTTGAAATTCGGGAAATTACTTATGCACTTGGCCGCACTTGGCCGACTTTTCTCAAAATCAACTCTTCTAAAACCAACTTCTTCATGCTTTAATATAATGCAGAATATTTTTGTGAGATCCTTCGACGATCTTTTTTAGGAGTGCTATGGAAATATCTTACACGGTCAAGATGGCGGATTCCGGTCGACCTGTCTATCAAATTTTGATGGAACGTCTGCATTTTTCACGTCTGCTGATAAAAAGAGTAAAGCTGCACGGACGCATGGAAATAGACGGCAAACCTGAGTTGATGAAAACACCGGCACAAAGTGGACAAAAAATAGTCGTCTTTTACATGGATCCGGCTGGTGAAGTAAATAGGCCGATAGAAGCGCAGCCCGATATTCCAATACTTTTTCAAGATGAGTGGTTCATCATATGCAACAAGCCGGCCAATCTGGTCACTCACCCTACCTATTTGCACCATGCAAATAATTTGACCGCCAGATTATGTTCTGACTTGCTTCATCCCGTCAATCGTCTGGATCGCGATACCAGTGGGCTAGTTATTTTGGCCAAAAACGGCTATGCCCACCACGCTCTCACAACTGTTTCAATTGCCAAACGTTATCTGGCTCTCGTACATGGAACCCACGTGCCGGACGCTGGGGAAATTAGCCTGCCCATCGCTCGTTCCCCCGGTTCAATAATTTTGCGTGAAATTAATGCGTCCGGGCAAACCGCAATAAGCCGGTTTATTTGCCTTAAGCGGTGGCCGGCCGCGCAAGTTTCTCTGCTGGAGTACACGCCGGTGACCGGGCGCACCCACCAGCTACGTTTGCATAGCTTGATGAGCAGTTGGCCCATCGTCGGGGAAACACTTTATGGCTGCAATCGTTTTTATCCGGGATGGCCTCGCCTTCGGCCGCTGTTTGCTAGAGCTGATGCCAAGCTGAAGGATGAGGCCTATGAGGGAGAATTCCTCGTGCCGCGCGAAAAAATCGGCGACTTGGCTGAACTTTGTCCCGCCTACTTTGATCGCGACCTGTGTCTGCGGTGGGACGAATCCATGCCGCGGCAAGCTCTTCATGCGTATAAACTGGAGTTCGTCCACCCTCTGACTGGAGAAAAAATAGCTGTTGAAACTGCTTTGCCCGACGATATGAGCCATACCGTCGACCTATTGAATAAGTTTACCGATTGTTATTCTTGCCCAAACACCATCAGCTGACATCGGTTGAAATCGATTGACATCAGTTGAAATCGGCTGAAATCGGTTGACGCAAACGGAATCAATTAAACGTCTGACCGGAGTCCACAACAATGTTTTGTCCGCTGATTCCCTGTGCCGCCGGCTCAGCCAAAAAGCATACAGCAGCCGCCAAATCGGCCGGGGTTGTTACACGTTTCAGAGAAGTAGTCGCAGCAATCAAATCAAACACTTCCGGAGTCGTCACCGCTGAAGCGTCTGTCGTTTTAAGCAAACCGCCCGAAACCATATTGCACGTTATCCCGTACTTACCCAATTCTGCCGCCGCGTTCCTTACAAAGGCAAGTAAAGCACCTTTACCGGTAGTGTATTCGTGATAAGGTACAACCGGACTTTGGAATAGATTGGTCCCTATCGCAATGAAACGAGGATGATTTTGTTTTTTTAAACTAGCTAAATTCGTTTGCAGCAAGTTTAAAGCTCCCTTAACCGAGCCTTCCATTTGCGCAAGATAATTTTCCCAACCGATATTTTCAAGATCAAGTTGCTTAGTCGGATCAAAACGGAAATTGATCAATGCATTGTGAACCAAGACATCAACTCGCCCGAATTTCTGTAAGGCGGCTTCATGCAAACGTGTCATAGCCGCTTTATCTCTGACATCCGCCTGCACGGGTAGGACGTTGTCCACACCGAATTCCGCTGCTAAGCTTTGGGCGCCGCTCGGGGTCTGATAGTAATTGGCAACTACGTAATAGCCTTTTTCCAAAAATTGTCGGGCAATCTCTCGGCCTAGGCCGCGGCTTGCGCCTGTAACAATGGCCACTCTTTTTTCCATAAAAATACTCCTTTGGCTTTATTTATTAATAACGAACCGAGGAGTACCATAACAAGTGAAAAGATAGTTTTAATTGCTTCCTACGCTTATCTTAATAAACAGGTTCAAAGGGTCAGGTTTTAGCCTTCTCAACCGCTCGCGGTCCCCCTGCAATTCATCATCTTTTTTATTATAGCGCATATACCAAGTACTGTCCTTTACAAATTGAGCCCGGCATCGCGCTTTTCAGATTTGCATCGCGCTTTTCAGTCTGGCCTTGCTGACTTGAAACCATGTACCCGCTTAAACTCAGCCGCCTTGCCATGTAATGATGACGCCAACTTTTCTGCCGTAGCCCGATCAGTATCGCCAGCCAGCAAACGAGCAATTTCCGCCTTGGCCCCATTTTGGTCAAGCTCAGTCAAATAAGTATTGGTCCGACCATCAGCAACTTCCTTATAAATTTTGTAATGTTTATCGGCCATAGAAGCAATATAGGCAGAGTGGGTAACACAAATCACCTGGGCATCTCTGCTGAGTAAAAGCAATTTCTCACCTACCCGCGCAGCTGTTTCACCGCTCACTCCGCTGTCTATTTCATCAAATATAAGCAAAGGAACGGAATCGACCTTAGCCAAAACAGCTTTGATTGCCAACATAATTCTCGCAGCCTCGCCGCCAGAAGCTATCTTGTATAACGGCTTGTAGCCCTCCCCTAAATTGGCTTGCAACAGGAATTCCACTTCACAAAGTCCATAAATCGTCGCTGTACGCGGTGCGCGCTGCTTGAACTCCACTTTGAAAGCCGCCTGTTGCATGCCCAGGTCGGCCAATTCACGATTAATTGACGAGCTTAATTCAGCCGCGGCGGCGGCAAGACATTTTTGCCATATTTCCCCTTTAACACTTACCTCATTCCAGGCAGCATCTTCTGCAGCGGTAAGCTTTTGTAAGGCTGCTTCCAGGCGAGTCAGCTTGTCCAGCTTAATTTCCGTCTGCTGCGCGAAATCCAGTATAGCAGCTTCATCCTTGCCGTATTTTTTCTTCAGCCGGGCAATTCTGTCCAAACGCTGCTCGATTTCTTCCAAGATATCTGGGTGAAAGTCAAGTTGTGCGGCCAATTTATTGATACCACGGGCAAGCGGCAACAACAGCTCTTTGGCTTGGCTAAGATTGTCGAGCGGTAACCCGGCTTTTTCCAACAAGGAACTGACTTTTTCGGCTGCTGCCCCAGCCTGTTCGAGCAAACTTATGGCCCCGCCAGCCTCAGCTCCATCTCCTTCTAGACACAACGCAATCTGCTGTAAAGATGCTATCAGTCCTCTTAATTGACTCAATTTCTGCTTTTTTTGCCTAAGAGCATCCTCCTCACCCGGTTTTAAATCCAGACTTTTGATTTCATTTATCTGATAACTAAACAAATCAATCATGCGCTCGCGTTCTTCATCACTCAGATCCACCCGATTGAGCTGACCGACAATTTTGCGCCAAGCTTGCCAGGCTTTCTGATATTCTTGATATTCCTCCGGCCATTCCCCGGCCGCGTACTTAATAAGAAGCGGGGCGTGCTCAGCCACTTCAAAAATCTTTTGACTGTCTCTTTGGCCGTGTACCGTCACCAGATCCTCTCCCAAACGTTGCAATTCATGCAAAGGAATCAAGCTCCCGTTTAGTCGACAAAAGTTGCGACCAGCCGTGTTTATGCTCCGCGCCAGAATCAAGTCATCATCTTCCGTTTCTTCTGCAAGAAAGTCAGCACGGTTTTGCCGACTCAAGGCTGCAACACCATGCGAAAAATAGGCCTCAACCGAGGCATTTCGGGCGCCTGCTCGTATTTGCTCTTTGCTCATTTTGCTACCTTGCACGGCTTGTATAGCCCCTAGCAAAAGTGATTTACCGGCACCGGTTTCCCCCGTAATAACCGTGAATCCTGCGGCCGGCTCAAACACCGCCTGCTCAATCAATGCCAACTGTTTAATTTCCAATCGTTCAAGCACTTTACACCTCTGTAAACCTATGCATGATCGCCAAGCCAATTTTTACATATCGCCCGGCCTAAGCTGCGTTTCTGTATCTTTTCCGGCACTTTTGTATAAAAATTTTGCTTGGTCAGAGAAATAAGATTCAATGAAAGCGAGTTTTTCGCCACCTTAATGACATCGTCCGTGTCTAACTGAATAGTATTACGACCATCTACCGAAAGGTAAGAACTACTGTTCGGTTGCTGCAAACGGATTTCAATCACGCTATCTTCAGCTAAAACATAATTGCGGTTATGTAATGTGTGCGGACAAAGCGGCGTAAACAATATTGCCCTCACCCGAGGATCAATTATCGGACCGCCAGCCGCCATGGCATAGCCGGTAGATCCGGTCGGGCTAGAAATTATTATTCCGTCTCCCGGTATTAATTCAACAGTCTCATTATCAATGTTTAGCTGATAGGTCTGAATCGGCGACGACGGATCACGATTGCACACCGCATCATTGACGGCAAAATCTTCATATTTAATCTGCCCCAGCTTATCCTTGCACCATACTTTAAGCAGCATGCGCTGATCCAGGCTGTAATTACCTGCGACAATAGCTGTTAAGGCATCTTGCATTACCTCAACATCAATTTCGGTCATAAAACCCAGACTGCCGAGGTTTATGCCGCCCAAAGGCATTCGCCACTCACCCGTCCAATGCGCGGCAGAAAGCAATGTTCCATCACCCCCGATTGCCAAAACAACGGCACATTCCGCGTATGAACTGAATTCAACCCCTGCAAGCTGGTAAATTTCGCTTTGATGGTGCTGGGGATCCACAACTACTTCTACCCCTAAATCGCGCAAAAATTTAACTGCTTTGTTGCTTACTTGCAAATGGCAATCCCTTCTCATATTTATTACTAAACCGATTTTCATTGTGCACCCTTCCGCTAACCAACGATAGAATCGACGCTACTAGTCCAGTCGCGTCAAGGCCGAGTTTTTTTCTAGCTCCTGCAATCGTATCATGCTCTACTATAATATCAGGAATGCCCAAAGCATGGCAGGGTATGTGGTACAAAGCAAGTATTTCCGCCATCTCTTGACGGAAATAGCTGCCAAAGCCGCCTATTGAGCTTCCTTCTTCGATGATCAGTAAAGGCTTATCCCGCAAGAGGAGTCTTGCATATGCTGATTTATCAAGCGGTTTAAGCTGAATCGGATCAATAATTCGCAAAGTAATGCCGTATTTGCGCAGCTCCTCGGCCGCTTGGCAGGCCTGACCGACTAATGGTCCTACCGCCAGCACCATTAGAGAAGCTCCTTCACGAACCAACCGGGGAGCCGGAGCTGTTTCACTGACTTGCTCCGCAAAACTCGACGGATACAGCTCCGACTCCTTACCCTTAGGGTAACGAATGACGGCAGGCCCGATGGATTTTGGTTCATTTATTGACTTTAATGACTCACACCTGTCGCCTGGTTTTTCGCTCTCACATTCAGGATCACAGGAATGTAAGCGACGAAAATCATAAGGCACACCATATCTGGCATAACTGAGACAGTTCTTCAAATCGTAGTATGTGGCCGGCGCAAAAATACGCAAGTTGGGCAATGGCAGCAACGCCGCCAAATCATATAGGCCTTGGTGAGTTTCACCGTCTTGCCCCGACAGCCCGGCCCGATCCAAACAAAATGTCACGGCCAAATTTTGCAAACAGCAATCATGAATGATTTGATCATAGGCGCGTTGTAAAAAAGTCGAATAGACAGCTACAACCGGCTTTATTCCCCCCGCGGCCAACGCTGAAGCGAAGGTTACAGCATGGGCTTCCGCGATCCCAACATCAAAAAAGCGGCGCGGGTATTTTGCGGCAAATTCCGTAAGCCCGGTCCCACTTGGCATCGCTGCTGTAATCGCGCAAATTGACTCGTCGGTAGCTGCTAAGTCAACAATTGCCCGGCCGAAAGCCGTGGTGAAATCTGTCGGTAGGGAATCGTTGCTGAATCCATCTGGATTTTTTTGCTTGCCTTTTTGAATATAATAAGGCGCGACTCCGTGATAATCGGCCGGAGAAGTTTCAGCCGGGAGGTATCCTTTACCCTTGATTGTAGCAATGTGCAGCATACGCGGTCCTTTGACCAGCTTAAGGGCACTTAGATAACGTTGAAGTTCATCTTGGTCATGCCCGTCTACCAATCCATAATAGCGAATGCCTAAGGCTTCAAAAATAGAATTGCCTGGCTGAATCGCGTTACGCGTACCTTGCTTCAATTTCTGCAACAGTTTAATGAAGGGGCGACCCCATACGCCGCAACGCAAAAGACTTCTTTCTATCTTGGGTTTCAGTTTCAAATAGTTTGGATTGACCCGAATGTTCTTCAGATGGCGGCTGAAGCTGCCGACATTGGGTGCTATGCTCATTTGATTATCATTCAATATAATTAATATATCATCATCCGGCAAAATATTGTTCATCGCTTCCCAAGCCAAGCCGCCAGTCATCGCCCCGTCACCGATTACCGCAATGACAGTATGCGGTCGTCCCTGCAATTTTGCCGCCCTGGCCAAACCTATGGCCGCAGAAACGGATGTTGTACTGTGGCCAGTATTGAAGGCGTCATAGACCGGGCTTTCACTGCGTTTGGGGAAACCGGCAAGTCCCCCCGCTCGGCGCAGGGTCATGAATTCTTTTTTGCGGTCGGTCAAAATTTTATAGGCATAGCTTTGATGGCCGACATCCCAAACTATCTGTGTATCTTTAAAATCGAAATTTCTTAATAAAGCTATCGTCAGTTCAACCACGCCTAAGTTAGACGCCAAATGACCACCATTAGCCTCGGTGACGGCAATTATATAAGCTCTTACCTCTGCGGCCAGCTCGCGCAGCTCCGCCGTTGAGTAAGCTGCCAAATCTTGCGGCCCATTATAGGTTTGCAAAATTTTGCCGAGTTCAATCATCCTGTCAAACCTCGCGATCCACCAGCCAAGCGGTAAGCTCGGCCAAGTTTTTTGTCTCATAGCCGCGATCAGCCAGATCCGCTAAAGCTCGTTTAGCGATATCGGTGTATCGAACCAGTTCTCTTTTGGCCTCCACCATTCCCAGAACCTTCACGAACGTTGTCTTATGCTCAGCGGCATCTTTGCCCAATGTTTTGCCCATACGTTCGCTTTCGGCTTCGACATCAAGAATATCATCGCGGATCTGAAAAGCGATGCCCAAATTTTCAGCAAATTGCGACAATTGTCGCTTAGTCGGTGCGTCGGCCTCCGTCAAGGTCGCAGCAGCTAAAACCGGAGCCGCAATTAAGGCAGCAGTTTTACGTTTTACCATCTCACACAAATCTTGGTATGTTACTTTTTGGTCAGTGAAGGCTAAGTCGCGCCATTGCCCATGAACCATTGCTAAAGCATTTTGCGCCAAAATCATACCGGCTTCAACATTATCCGTTTTTGTTGCATATTGCCAAGCTTCCGAAAGTAAAGCATCTCCGACTAGGATAGCCTGCCCTTCCGAGAAAAAAGTATGCAAAGTCGGACGACCGTGGCGCAAGCTGTCATTGTCCATGGCCGGCAAATCATCGTGTATTAAAGAGTAAATATGGATAGATTCAACTGCACGGATTAAATACTTAAGAGCGTCAGGCCAAGTTTCACTTTTCGTCGGCAGAGTTTGCCTGCTCAGCATCTCGTAAACTAAGACGGCCAAAGTCGGACGAAGCCGCTTGCCACCTGCCAACATTGCATAAGTAATTGCTAAATCAAGTTCGCTAACCGTTTTGTCGCCATTGCCTGCCGCTTCCTGCTCCGCCCGATACTTTGAAAAATATCCCTGCCATTCCGCCGCAGTCGAACACAAGTTTTGCCCACGTATGACAGCTTCAACCGCCGCTCGGGGTAAAGTATCCGCCAAAACAGCATTAATGCTTTCAATCATATTTTTAAGCAAATTCAAAAAATCAGTCCTTGTATTCACTTTGCCGCCCCTCAAACGGAATTTCAGTTCCGTCATCACTTTCCGGCAACAACTGACTTATCTTTTGTTTAGCTTCATTGAGTTTGTCCTGACAAAAAGCACTCAGTCGCACGCCTGTGTTAAACAGTTGAATAGACTCTTCCAAGCTTAATTGACCGCGCTCAAGTTGAGTTGTTACCGTTTCCAACTTGCGCAATGCACTTTCAAAAGAAAGTTCACCTTTTTCGGCTGAAACGTCGGATCCGTTTAATTCTTTATTATTGTCATCTATATTATCCATCGCAAGTAACTCCTTTGCCATTAATTTTCTCAACCGCCAAAACTTTGCAAGCTAATTTCCCGTCCTGTAAAGTCACCTTTATATTGTCGCCGGGAAGAATTTTGGCCGTACTTACCGCTACAGCATCGTTTTTGTCGGTTACTAGGCCGAAGCCGCGCATCAAAACGTTAAGCGGATTAAGGTTGTTCAATTTTTCTGTTTGCAAGCGCCATTGTTGCTCCTTTTGCAGGAGAATGTAGCGAATATGTTGTGAGGCCGCCGCGAACAAATTTTCGATCTGACTGTGGTTTCGCTCTGTTTGCCGCAAAGGATGCTGATTTTGTAAGCGATTAATTGCCGTTTGCCAGGCACTGAAAAATTTATTAAGCAAGGCTGCCGCCTGCGTCGCCGTGAAATGCGCGGCACAATGGCTGTATCTGAAATTAGCCGCCTCCCAGTTGCGTTCCAAAGCAAACGCCATTCGCCGCTCAGCGCCGGCAATGCGCGTCTGTAATTCATCCCGTACCGGCCACACCATTTCTGCAGCAGCGGACGGAGTAGGTGCGCGATGATCGGCGACAAAATCACAAATAGTGTAATCGGTTTCATGGCCTACCGCGCTTACCACAGGAATTTCTGAGGCGGCAACGGCCCGCGCTAGTTCTTCATCATTAAACGGCCATAAATCTTCTATGCTGCCGCCACCCCGACCGATAATGATCACATCAACATTTTTCAGGCGATTAAACAACAAAATTCCACGACGTAAAGTTGCGGCAGCCGTTTCACCCTGCACAGCAGCAGGATACAGCAAAATATCCGCCGCCGGGAAACGCCGGCAACTGACATTACAGATATCTTGGATAACAGCGCCGGATGGTGAGGTTATCACGCCGACTCGCCTAGGAAGTAATGGCAAAGGCCTGGCATTGGCAAACAAGCCTTCCGCCGCCAATTTTTCTTTCAAGGCCAGATATTTGGCGTAAAGCTGCCCGCTTCCAGCTTCTTCAACAGCCAAAACAATTAGTTGGCATTGTCCCCTAGCCTCGTAGAAGTCGATTTTACACCGAAGCTTTACTTTTTTCCCGTCTTTTAAAGGAAAACTCAACCGCGATGCATTAGAATTATACATAACACATGACAGCTGAGCCTGCTCATCTTTGATTGTAAAATATATGTGCCCTGAAGAATAACGCTTGACCCCTGACAATTCGCCACAAATCCAGTACGCGGACAAATCGGCAGAGCGTCGGATCAATTTATGGATATAAGCGGCTACTTCGGCAACACTGTGTTCAGGATATATATTCTCCGTCATAATGTCTTCCGTCATAATATCTTCCGCCATTACACCTCATCCGCTTCTGTCTCCGCCATATCTTTCACGGACTGCTCATCTTCTTTTGGCATTAATTTGCCGAGAATACCGTTAATATAGCTACGCGACTCTTCGGTACTATATTTTTTAGCAAGCAAAACAGCTTCATTAGCAATAATACTGAAAGCAACATGTTCATATTTAATCTCATATAAGGCCAAGCGCAAAATAGCCAAGTCAACACAAGGCAAGCGATCCACCGTCCACTTTTTCAGACAAGTGGAAATTTGGCGGTCAAATTCCGCCGTCTCCTTTATGACCCCATCAACAACTCCGGTGATATATGAAATGTCTGCATCTTCAAAACCGAACTCATCACGGCAACTGCGCAAAAAATACTCGCGTTGCGCAGGAATATCGTCAGTTTGTACTTGAATCTGGTACAAAAATTTAAATGCTTGTTCCCTTGCTTCTCTTCTCTTCATAAATCCACCTTTCACCGAAAAAGACCGGGGGGAAGAATCCGATTAAGCCATTTACGCAAACTCTCCGAGTCTCGAAAAAACACCGCTCCCATTGTATAGCCAGCTACCGTCATCAATAAAATAAAGACCAGACGCATAAAGCCAAAAATGACCCACAGCAAGGCGATCAGGAAAAATGTCCCGGCACCGATCATGGAAATATTCTTCCCTTGCAAAAATTTTATCAGCGGTTCCAAAAAATTCCGCATCATTCAACCTTCGCTCCTACCAATTCAACCCGTGAAACATTGACACTCACCTGTGCAACGGGAATGCCGGAGTACCTTTCAATATCTTTCTTGATTCGCTCCTGAATTTTTGCCATTTGAGCCGGGATTTCAACATCAGAGTATAAGACGACCGTCAAATCCACATTTATTTGCGCACCTTGTGCCGCGTAAATTCTAGCCTTAGCCGTCTTGATGCCAGCTTGAGCAGCTCGGGCTGAATTGAGGGCAATACTCTCCAAAGCATCAACGCCTATTTCTACAATACCGTTTTCCGTTTTCCGCAAACGGGTGTGGCGCAGGCGGCCTGTCAGGAGTGCATAAACCAAGGTTCCTACCGACAAAGCAAAAATTACGAAGCCTCCGATTGTAGCCAACCAGAACATTTTTCGGCTATATGTCAGAACCGCAAAAAACACCGGAACTGCGGCAGCCCAAGTTCCGTTAAGTAAAAATGACAAAAATAGTAAGGCGGCAATAGCCGTCAATAAAGAATAGACGCTGATCAAAAATCGGTAAAGTTTACGCATTTTCCACCTCTTCAGGGCGTAAGACGATATTCTTCACATGAACATTGACGGCTTCAACTACCAAGCCGGTATATTTTTCGACATCAGATTTGATGTTTTCCTGAATAGCCCAAGCCACTTCCGGAACAACCATACCGTAATAAATAATCGGGTAAACCGTCAACGTAACCAAGTTGTGGTCTTCTTCTTTAAATTGAACCGTAACACCGTAACCTTCATGTTCCAAACCCAAAGCCTCTTTAAGACCTGCCACGCCGCTTCGATCCATATCCGCAACGCCTTCAGTCTGTCGGGCAGCCTCGGCGGCATACTGGGCGATGAACCCCTGTGACATGGTTCTTTCGCCCTTGACTGTAAACAGTTCCGCCATAGCAAAAATTATACTCTTTCCAAATATTCGCCGGTCCGTGTATCAACACGAATCGTTTCGCCTTCATTGACAAACAGCGGAACACGAATCGAAGCACCGGTTTCAACAATAGCTGTTTTCGTCGCATTTTGAGCCGTATCACCTTTGACACCCGGCTCAGCCTGCGTGATCAGCAAGTCAACAAACAACGGCGGTTCAACACTGAAAACTGTTCCTTTGTAAGATATAACCTTACAAACCATACCTTCTTTCAAGTATTTCAAAGCATCACCTAAGATTTCAGCAGTAAACGGCAGCTGATCATATGTTTCCACATTCATAAAATAGTACAAATCGCCGTCAGCATACAGATAAGACATGTCCGATCGTTCCAACTGAGCGTTTTCAAACTTTTCATTAGGGTTGAAAGAACGCTCTAACACCGCTCCTGTGCGAATGTTTTTATACTTCGTACGTACAAAAGCTGCCCCTTTACCGGGTTTAACATGTTGAAATTCAACGACCTGAAAAACATTATTATCCATTTCAAAGGTCATGCCGTTGCGAAAATCGCCTGCTGTAATCATAGTTCCTCCTCAAACAAACCAAATTAAAGATATTATTTTCTTAGTTTATTACATATTTGTTGCATTTTCAATCGTCGGCCGGAGTGTTGCGCTGATAAAGCTTATTCAACTTCGCAAAATAATCCCAGTCGATATGCTCTGTTGTGCCGAATGGCAGACGATAGCTCCAGTTATTTTCTTTCCGTCCCGGCAAGTTCATTCTTGTATCGCCGCCGAAACCGCATAAATCCTGCACCTGAGCCACGGTCAATTTCGCTGCCGATTGCCACAAAACCCTTAACATACGCCGAACCAACGGACTGTTGAATCCGCCTTTGCCCCAGTCGGCATCAGCCGGAAAATCTGCATAATCAAGCACATAGCGACGGAGCTCGTCATCCATTTCCCAAATCCAACCGATCAAAGTGGTATTGTCATGAGTTCCAGTATACGCAACCGTCGGATATTCCCAATTGTGCGGCAAATCGTCCTTTACCCCACCGATGTTAAACACAAATTGCAACACTTTCATGTTGGCCAATCCAGCCGCATCAATACCTTCACGAGTCTTGGCATCTATGTCACCCAGATCTTCCGCAAAAATACGTTCCGCCGGCCAGTTACCAAAAACCTGACGATAAAATTCCATATAAGGGGCCTGCCGCCATTCGCCTGAAGTTGCATCAGGGCTGCCGTAAGGAATCGCCCAGAAAGTTACCAAGGCTCTGAAATGGTCAATTCTCAGTTTATCAAAAGCCTCTAGGGCGTGTTGCATACGCAACTTCCACCAAGCAAAATTCTCCTTTTGGTGGGCAAACCAGTCATATATCGGGTTACCCCACAATTGCCCCGTTGGCGAAAAATAATCCGGGGGTACGCCTGCCACTTCAGTAAATTTCATGCTTTCCATGGCAAAAAGCTCTCGATGCGACCACACATCGGCCGAATCTCCATCAACATAAAACGGAATATCACCGATTATCCCAATACCGAGTTCGCGAGCTTGTTTGTGTAGGCCGCTCCACTGGCGGTTAAACACCCATTGTTCAAAATAGCAGCGGTCAATTTCCTCTTGGTGTTTTTGCATGAAATCAGCTACCGCTTGCGGCTCATGCGCCGCCAGAGCTTTGTCCGGCCATTCCCACCAGGGCAACAAATTGAAAGTGCGTTTTGCTGTTATGAAGCAGGCATAATCCGTAAGCCATGCAGATTCTTTAGTGATGAAAGAACTTATATGCTGGCGAAGTTTGGCGGTCACCCGGCTAAAAGCAAGATTCAAAAATTTATCAGCTGTTGCCATAGCCGTTTCATAGTTCATATTTGAGGCTGTTTGCGGATAAATACACGCTTCCGCTTCCGCCGCCGTAAGTAATCCGTCAGATACCAACCCACGTGGATCGATCAAAGCCGGATTGCCGGCAAAGGCGGATAATGACTTATACGGGCTGTGAAATTCATCGACGATAGTCAATGGAAGAACTTGCCAATAGGAAAATCCTGCTTTTTTGAGTTTTTTCAGAAAATCAACCGCTTCTACCCCCATCGTTCCACAACCATAAGGGCCGGACAAGCTAGCAATGTGCAGCAAAACTCCGCTATACCTGCTTTTCATAAATTTAACTCCTTTTTTCTCATTTACAAATATTTTTCTATGTTCTAATTATGTTTTAATTATGCTTTAATTATCCTTTAATCTTATATAAATGTGCATTATGCGCGGCGAGTTGGTCGGTCTCTCGTCAAACTCAATCCGATCAAACTTGCGGATCAATGCCGATAATTTATTGCACCCGTAGGCCCGCGGATCAAATGACGGCCGTTTCTTTATGATCATATTACCAACATCACCTAAAAATGCCCATCCATCTTCATCGGCGACATCATTTATTGAACTATAGACTAAATTGCTTAAATCTTGGTCTATTTTGTAGTCGTGTGTCTGATAATTGATCGGTTGCGAACAACTGTTGCTCGAGGAAGGTTGTGCCGGCCGAGTCAAAGAATTGTCTACCCCGTGGATTATTTCCAAAAAGACAAAGCGGTCGCAGGCTGCAATAAAGGGATTCGGCGTTTTTTGCTCACCAAATCCATATACCACTTTGCCAGCCTCACGTAGTCGGGTCGCCAGCCGGGTAAAATCTGAATCGCTGCTAACTAGACAAAAACCATCCACCTTTTCTGCATACAAAATATCCATCGCATCAATGATAAGCGCCGAATCAGTCGAATTTTTACCGCTTGTATAGCCGAACTGTTGAATCGGAGCTATCGCGTGGTCAAGCAGACAATTTTTCCAATTGCTGAGGTTTGGCCGGGTCCAGTCACCGTATATGCGCTTAATTGTCGGTATACCGTAACGTGCTACCTCTTCCATCAAGGCTTTAACATAGTGGGAAGATATGTTGTCGGCATCAATTAGCACTGCCAAACGTATATCATCATCGTTATTCATTTCATTACCTCATGTACATATTATACAAAAATCTCGCCTTCACCGTGCCGGCGGATATATCTGCCAAGTGCTCTTCTAATTTTACTTGTTCAATAGACGTTAGCGCAAGCAAATAATTAATTTTCGTGCCATAGTTTTCTTCTAAAATATTAATTTCCTGTTTTCGCAAATAATAGCGAAAGACATCAGCCAAATTATATGGTAGCTCCACCTCAACCATATTCTTCAAAGTCATCACTTGCTGCCCGGCCAAATCAAGTGCTGTCGCGGCCACCGTTGAGTAAGCGTGGACCAAACCGCCCGTACCGAGCAAAATGCCGCCGAAATAGCGTGTGACGACAACAACTGTATTTGTCAAATTCCTGCCGCTAATGCAATCAAAAACCGGTTTACCCGCCGTTCCGCGTGGTTCGCCATCATCAGAAAAGCGTTCGACAAAATTACTGGTTCCCGGAACACCAACCCTGAAAGCAGATACATTGTGCCTTGCTGTACTTTCCTGCCGCCTTACCATCCGACAAAAATCACGACTCTCTTCTTCGCTTGCCGCCGAACTTACCCGCGCGATAAAAAGCGATTTTTTGATCGTAATCTCCGCCTGTGCCGTTTTGGCAACAGTAATAAAAGTTGAATCGCCTTCAGATTTTGGCATGCCGCCATACCTCAGTCAAGCTATTAACAGGGGAAATCTTCACTTTAGTCTTACTTATTATGTCAGATTCAATTTCCGAAAAATTTTCTTGCGGAATATAAACTTCTACCACCCCGGCCAGCTCTGCGGCCATAATTTTTTGCGACAAGCCTCCGATCGGCAAAATATCTCCATGTAAAGATATTTCCCCGGTCATCGCAATGTTCGAGCGAACTGGAACGCCCGTCAAAGCTGATATCATGGCGACAGCCAGCGTGATCCCCGCCGATGGTCCGTCTTTAGGTACTGCCCCTTCAAGTGCGTGTATGTGAATATCAGTATGGCAATAAAAATCACTCGGTAAGTTAAGTTCTGCCGCTTTGCTCCTTATATAGGCCAACGCGACTTTCGCCGATTCCTGCATAACTTGTCCCAAATTGCCGGTCAAAATAATTTCTCCCTTTCCCGGCAAGGCACTCACTTCTATCTTGAGCAAAACGCCGCCAATTGCCGTCCACGCCAGCCCGTTGACGATTCCCACTTTTCCGCCTGTTTCAACCGTGAAATGATGGTTAGACGGCTTCCCTAATAATTCCGGCAAAAGCTTCTTCGTCACGTTAATTCGAATAGTTTCCGGTTCTTTCAAAAACTGCAATGTCGCCCGACGGCAAATCTGTCCCAACTTTCGGCGCAAATTACGCACACCGGCTTCGTGGGTATAATTCGTTATTATCGTTTCCATAACCGCTTTGCTCAGGCCTAATTTTCCATCTTCCAACCCATGCTCAGCAAGGACTTGCGGCCACAAATATTTTTTGGCAATTTGTAGTTTTTCCGGACAATTATAAGCCGGTAGTTCGATTATCTCCAACCGATCAAGCAAGGGCCAAGGGATGTTTTCTTTGCTGTTTGCCGTAGTGATAAATACCGTATGCGAAAAATCAAATGGAATATCCAAATAATGGTCGATGAATGTGTTATTTTGCTGCGGATCAAGGATTTCCAGCAGCGCGGCTGTGGGATCGCCCCGATAGTCAGCAGCCAGTTTATCAATCTCATCTAAAAGGATGAGCGGATTTGCCATATCAGAACGGCACATTGCCTGAATAAATCTGCCCGGCATCGCGCCGATATAGGTGCGACGATGTCCCCTGATTTCCGCCTCATCACGTACCCCACCCAAAGACATACGAATATATTTGCGGCCCAACGCTTTGGCAATTGACTTGGCAATCGATGTTTTACCGACCCCGGGAGGGCCGACCAAACAAAGCACCGGCGGCGGTACCATATCACTTACAGACGAACCTTCGGCGCTATGTCGACCGTTGTCTGCGCGTTGATGTTGATTCCAAGCCATTACCCCTATATATTCAAGAATACGCTGCTTTACCGTCGTCAGGCCGTAATAGTCGGCATCCAAGATGCGTTGTGCCATAATCGGGGAAACTTCGTTCTCAACGTACTTTCCCCATGGCAGCTGAAAAACCAGTTCTAAATAGTCTCGTAAAACGGCCGCTTCCGGGAAACCAAAAGGATATTTAGCCAACTTTCTTATTTCTCGCTCGATATAATCGGCATATTCAGCCGACAAATTAATTTCGCGCAATTTTTTTAAATATTTTTCCTCATCGGTCAAATGATCAGTCGAAGAAACGCCTGCTTTTCCGTCCGAGTTCAATTCGTTTTGCAAAACTTTAATCTGTTCTTGAATATAGTAATTGCGCTGCGTACGATCGAGACCGGCGTGTAGCTTGTGCGAAATTTCTTTTTGCAGGTCCTTTATACCGGTTTCATATCTGATTATCTTAACCAAATATTGCAACCGTTTCATTACATCGGCTTCGATCAGCAGAAAAAAAGCCTGATTTTTGGTAAGTTTCAAATTGTTCGCGGCCAAATCGGCAAAATCCCCCAACCTGACTGTTGTCTGTAGGTTTTGCCAAAATTTTGTATCCCGCTCTTCATCTAAATTCAATTTTTCCTTATAATATTGCAAAATATATTGACGATAACTTAGGGCTTGCACCAAGTCCTCACCCTCGGGCAAAACCGCTGGAAGAATGCGAACGGAAACGTACAACGGCTCCACTGCCTCATCGTCGTTATCTGAATTTATTTCAACCCTGGCAACTGTCGAAAATATAATTTGACAATGCTTCTCTTCATCACGGTTAATTTTATCAATCTTAATCAGAATGCCATAACGTTCAATGGAATCAGGCGAATTGGTTATTTGCAAAGCGTCTGGGAGCATCTCATGCATCAGCAAGTCGTCAGCCCCATAACGGTAACGCAAAAGCAACAGCTCATCGCGACTGAAAGCCATTTTGGCAATCAGAGCCGCATCATCGCTAAGCATATAAGCATATTTTGTAGCAGGCAAAGGCAGTAGATCAGGATCATCCAAAAAAAGATATTTACCCTCACGCGGCATAAGCTTACGCTGCCTCTTTAAGTATTGATACCTGAATTTACTAATCAACCTACGCTTGGCTATAAACTGCCAATTAACTCTTTTGCTCATAATTACCTCAGTTTTTATCAGTAAGCGAAATCATAAAATTGAACCGCCTCTTTATGATATACAAAATAACGCCGTCATACAAATGCTAAAAAACGTGTCGTGATAAATTGCTAAAAAAAGAGACCGCCCGAAGACGGTCTCTTTAGATCCGACAATTAATTACTCAACAATATTAGTAACGGAACCTGCACCAACAGTTCTACCGCCTTCACGGATAGCAAACTTCAGACCCTTTTCGCAAGCGATAGGAGTAATGAGCTTAACATTAACGGTAACGTGGTCACCAGGCATAACCATTTCAGTACCTTCTGGCAATTCAATTACGCCAGTAACATCGGTAGTACGGAAATAGAACTGCGGACGGTAGCCGTTGAAGAAAGGCTTATGACGGCCGCCTTCATCCTTAGTCAAAACGTAAACTTGAGCGCTGAAATTGGTGTGCGGATGAATGCTGCCCGGTTTACATACAACCTGACCGCGTTCGATATCGGTACGGTTGATACCACGCAACAGAATACCAATGTTATCACCTGCTTCAGCTTGATCCAACAACTTGTGGAACATTTCAACACCGGTTACAACAGAGCTGCGGTTTTCGTCAGCCAAACCAACGATTTCAACAGCATCAGATACCTTAACTACACCACGCTCAACACGGCCGGTAGCAACGGTACCACGACCGGTAATGGAGAAGACGTCTTCAACCGGCATAAGGAACGGTTGGTCAACCGGACGAACCGGAGTTTTGATGTAGTTGTCAACAGCATCCATCAATTCCAAAATGCACTTGTATTCAGGAGCGTTAACATCAGTGCTGGTAGATTCCAAAACCTTAAGAGCAGAGCCCTTAATTACCGGAACTTCGTCGCCGGGGAAATCATAGCTGGACAAAAGTTCACGAACTTCCATCTCGGTCAATTCGATCAGCTCAGGATCAGCCATATCGCACTTGTTCAAGAAAACAACGATAGCAGGAACGCCAACCTGGCGAGCCAACAAGATGTGTTCACGAGTTTGCGGCATCGGGCCGTCAGCAGCAGAAACTACCAAGATAGCACCGTCCATCTGAGCAGCACCGGTAATCATGTTCTTAATGTAGTCGGCGTGTCCAGGGCAGTCAACGTGAGCATAGTGACGTGTTTCAGTTTGATACTCAACGTGAGTTGTATTAATCGTGATACCACGAGCTTTTTCTTCCGGAGCTTTATCAATCTGGTCGTAAGCACTGTAATCAGCGTCACCCTTCAAAGATAAAACTTTGGTGATTGCAGCGGTCAAAGTAGTCTTACCATGGTCAACGTGGCCAATTGTACCAATATTGACGTGGGGTTTATTTCTTTCAAATTTTGCCTTTCCCATTTTCAAATTCCTCCTGTTACAGCTAATCATAGCTGTTTTAATGTTACACTTGGCTCGCGCCTGTAACCTATTCTACACATTTTGCAAAAATTTTCAACCGTACAGACGTGGCCTGTTAAAAGAAGCCGCAGCACCTACTTCTTGAGGATTTCCTCCATTATGCTGCGTGGCACTTCCTCGAAGTGATCAATCTGCATGACGAAAACGCCGCGTCCCTGCGTTCTTGAGCGCAAGGCGGTGGCATAGCCGAACATCTGTGAAAGCGGTACGAAAGCACGAATAATTTGGGCTCCGTTAAGAGCTTCCATGCCTTCGATGCGTCCACGACGTGAACTGATATCACCCATTACGTCACCCATGTATTCTTCTGGAACCGTGATATCAACGCGCATGATAGGTTCTAGCAAAACTGGGTCGGCTTTGCGCATACCTTCTTTGAAACCCATAGAACCGGCTATCTTAAAGGCCATTTCTGATGAGTCTACATCATGGTAAGAACCATCGATAACTGCGACTTTAACGTCAACAACGGGATATCCACCCAACACACCGGATTGCATGGCTTCTTGAATACCTTGGTCGATCGGAGCGATATATTCCTTAGGAATGGCACCACCGACGACTTTGTTCTCGAAGGAGTAGCCCTGTCCAGGTTCAACCGGCGTAAGTTCCAAAATACAGTGACCATATTGACCACGACCACCTGATTGACGGACAAACTTACCTTCCGCTTTAACACTCTTGCGAATCGTTTCTTTGTAAGCAACCTGGGGCGCACCAACATTTGCCTCAACTTTGAACTCACGGAACAAACGATCGACGATGATATCAAGGTGTAACTCGCCCATTCCAGCAATAATGGTTTGACCGGTTTCTGCATCGGTATACGTATGGAACGTAGGATCTTCTTCCGCCAGTTTTTGCAAGGCGATCATCATCTTGTCCTGAGATGCCTTGGATTTCGGCTCGATTGCAACCGATATAACCGGTTCCGGGAACTCCATGGAATCCATGATGATCGGATGATCTTCATCACAAAGGATATCGGCAGTCGTCGTGTCTTTTAAACCTACAGCTGCAGCGATGTCACCGGCATATACTTTGTCGATTTCTTCGCGGTGATTAGCATGCATCAAAAGGATACGGCCAATACGTTCTTTCTTACGCTTGGTTGAGTTTAAAACATACGAACCTGACTCAAGTGTGCCGGCATAAACTCTGAAGAAACAAAGCTTACCGACAAATGGGTCAACCATAATCTTGAACGCAAGGGCGGTGAAGGGTTCATCATCACTCGGATGACGGATTACTTCTTCGTCTGTATCAGGATTAATACCTTTGATACCCGGGATATCAACCGGTGAGGGCAAGTAGTCCACGACCGCGTCCAACATGCGTTGTACACCCTTATTTTTGTAAGAGGAACCGCAAACTACCGGTGTGATCTTGCAGGCAATCGTCGCTTTACGCAAAGCAGCAACCAAATCTTTTACACTGATTTCTTCGCCTTCCAAGAAACGCATCGTCAGGTCTTCATCGGTTTCGCAGATGGATTCAACCATTTTTTCTCGCCATTCTTTGGCCAAATCTAGCAAGTCAGCCGGGATGTCGACTGTTTCAGGTTTAGTTCCTAATTCATCGGCATATACCTCAGCTTTCATCGACATTAAATCGACCAAACCGCGAAAATTTTCTTCTTTACCGATCGGGATTTGGATCGGAACGGCATTTGTATGCAGACGATCCTTCATGCTTTGTACTGAGCGGAAAAAGTCGGCACCCAAAATATCCATTTTATTGACATAGGCCATACGCGGTACGCCATAATGATCGGCCTGCCGCCATACGGTTTCAGTTTGAGGTTCTACACCGCCCTTGGCATCCAGAACAGTTACCGCTCCATCCAAGACACGCAAAGAACGCTCAACTTCAACTGTGAAGTCAACGTGTCCCGGGGTGTCAATTATGTTGATCCGGCAACCCTTCCATTGTGCGGTCGTAGCCGCAGACTGGATGGTGATACCGCGCTCTTGCTCCTGAGCCATGAAATCCATGGTCGAAGCGCCTTCGTGAGTTTCACCGATTTTGTGGATTTTACCGGTGTAGAACAGAACACGTTCGGTAGTGGTTGTTTTACCGGCGTCAATATGCGCCATAATACCGATATTTCTTGTGTTCTCTAAAGAGAATGCTCTTGACATTCAGTGTTCTCCTTCCGATGTTACCATCTGTAGTGAGCAAATGCCCGGTTGGCATCCGCCATTCTATGCATATCTTCTTTTTTCTTATATGCACCGCCGGTCGCGTTAGCCGCATCTTGTAGCTCGGCAGCCAAACGTTCTTTCATAGTACGTTCACTGCGAGTACGTGAGAACTGGGTCAGCCAGCGTAAGCATAGAGCTTGACGGCGCTCAGGGCGGACTTCAATCGGGACCTGATAGTTGGAACCGCCGACACGGCGTGCTTTTACTTCCAACACCGGCATTACATTTTCCATAGCCTTGTTGAAAACATCCATCGGGTCTTGACCGGTACGCTCTTTGATCAGATCAAATGCACCGTAGCAAATTTTTTGTGCTACTCCCTTCTTACCATCCAACATGATGTTGTTAATGAGTTTGCTCACTCTCACATCATGATAAATGGGATCAGGAAGTACTTCTCTTGTTGGGACATGGCCTCTTCTTGGCACTAGTCTTCCCTCCTTTCATGATAATGCGGGTTACCCCGATACCATAGGTACTCACTTTAATCGTGTCTGTGCTTAGGCCTAATAAAAATATATTATGTCTAAGATGTACTGATTTTATGAGTCCAACCTAAAGTCTTCTTGTCTTATTTCTTTACTTTTGCCGCTTTAGGACGCTTGGCGCCATACTTGGAACGGCCTTGCATTCTGTTGGCAACACCGGCTGTATCCAATGTTCCGCGAATAATGTGGTAACGCACACCAGGTAGATCTTTAACTCTGCCGCCACGGATCAAAACAACCGAGTGCTCTTGCAAGTTGTGGCCAATACCGGGAATATAAGCTGATACTTCCATTCCTGAAGTCAAACGCACACGAGCTACTTTACGCAAAGCGGAGTTAGGTTTTTTCGGGGTAGTTGTTTTAACCACCGTGCAAACACCACGTTTTTGCGGAGCCATAACCTCGGTAGAATGTTTCTTCAAAGTGTTCATCGAAACGTGCAGTGCAGGTGAAGATGATTTATACGACTTGGAAGAACGTCCGGCTTTTACCAATTGGTTGAACGTAGGCATTAGTACACCTCCTTCTTGAATAATAGTCTATACTCAAACAGACTTTTTTATTATATCACATTTATGTGGCTTGTACATACTTTTAAACTATGTTTTGCTGCTAAAATTGTATGCACTAGCTGTTCAGCATTATTTTTAGGGTAAGCGAATGTGGTAGGTAAATATGGCGGAGGGGATTTTTCAAAGTTCATCTACTTACTTGACTTGTGGTAGTATCTTTTTGCGCAAGCCTATAATAAGAGTAGTTGTACCGGCCAAGGCTAATAGTAATGCACCGCAAGAGGTTGCTTCACCGGTTTTAGGTACGGTTTCGTTGTTATTTTTATCGGATTGGCGTTGCAGTGGTTGCTGCAGTTGTCGCTGCCATGGGTCTGTTGGACATTCCGGCACCTGAGTTACCGGAAAAATCGAGCCGTTAGTTGGATGCGGCACAGTATTGAGTGACGGTTGCGGCACCGGCAGCTTATCGTAAATCGCATAAACTTTCATATCACTGTTGACTACGGTGTCGGCGGTGAAAGCAGCTCCTTTGCCGTCTTGCCTCAAATTCCACCCCATGAATTTGTAGCCGTTTTTGCTTGGATCTGCCGGCATCTTCTGGGCTCCAGCCCCCGGATCTTTTATAGCATGTCCGGCCTGCACTTCAACTTTCGCATAGTCTAGGTTTTCGTTAATGAATGTCACTGTAAATGTGCTAAGTTTCGGCAAAATTTCATAAGAAAAACGGGCTGAAGCTACATTGCGATTTTCGTGGTTTACCTCGTCATGATACATTACCAAGCCTTCCAATTTTCCTGTTTTTACAGCCACATACTTTCCTTGGGCATCTTGTTTAAAATATGAGGAACTTTCCAGCGGTAATAAGCCAGCACCTTCATTAAATCCAGCAATTGAATTAATATTCTGCTCTTGGCCAATAGATTTAATATCAATAGGATTTCTAAAAGCTTCACCCTCATGAATCGTTACATCATCCAATTCTTGATTACTGAACGGAGCTGCATCTGGCTTACCTTTTTCATGATTATCAATACAGAATTCATATTTATTAATGTTACCTTTACCAATGATCTCTTTAATCTTATTAGCCTGAAAAGCTCTTGCTCCTATGCCTTGCAAGTAATACGGCTTACCTGCATATATGCCAACGGTCTCAAGCGATTTAGGCAAAATCACTTTCTCAATCTGATTGCCAATAAATGCAACTCTTCCTACATAAATTACACCTTCTGGAATTTCCACAGTACCTTTAATTTTGTTATACGCAAAAGCTCCATACTCGATAATTTTCAAAGTTTTCGGTAATTTTAAAGTTTCAATGAAATTGTCAGGTGTGCCGCTTGTACGGCCGATAAAACTATTTGAAGATATAATATTCACGCCTTCTGGAATTTCCACGTGGCGCGACTTCTTCAACTTAGCAAATCCTCTAGCGCTAAATCCTTCCAAATAAGTATTTTCTGTATACCCCGGGTTTCCACCTACAGGCGGCCTTTGCACATTCGTCCTACCGCCGATAACCTTGTAACCATCCTTATAGGTAATATTAAAATCTGCATCTTCCCAAACTACGGATTCGTCCGCTTTCACCTTAAAAATATTCGCTTGCCAAGCGATTGCCAAGACCATTACTGCTACCGCTATTTTAGTAAATAGAGTCATTCTTTTCATATCATTATGTCCTTGTATAAGTGAAAAATATTATATATTCCATTATAATGGAAATTTATATTAGCAACATTAAAATTTATTTACACTATCTAGTAAAAGTAGTTGCAGAGCCGGCTTACAGCGGTAGGCATTACCATAATCTTGAGAATCTCATATATCTATCTGTTTATGACTATTTATGAACCAAAATACCCACTTTACTTGATTTTCCATATCATTCAGTAAAGTGGGTATTCAAATGCTGATTTAATGCGCTAATAAATTTGGCTATTGCTTGTTCAGGTGACGTCAGTCGCGGTTGCCGGCTCAGTTAGCGAAACGCTTGGCCGGAGCTGCAGCAACTGCAGCCGCCGTGTTCGGCACATCATCCTTGTTCGGATCTTTTTGCTTGATCTTCTCCGACAATTCCGCTGCCCCGACTCCTAAAGGCGTTACTTTGGCACCGTAATCGAATAACGGACAAGAACGCAGGCTGAACTTCTTTTGTTTGGCAAAGGCTTCCAGCAGGTGGATCTTGGCCGCCTCGACCTTGGCTTGCCGGGTCAGTTCACCCACCGTGTGATCCGCGATTTGCTTGTTACCGTAAAAGAGCATCAGTTTCTCGACCAGACCTCGATATAACGGGGTCATGATCTTTTTGTCGATCAGGGTGCGAATCGCCAAAACGTTGTCTTTCAACTCGCGCCCGGTCACCCGATCCATGTATTCAATGCCCAACGCCTCGTACTTCGGCTTTTCATTCAGGTTTTTGCTAGCCAACTCAGCATTCGTCTTGATCAATTTGTCCAGAGCTTGCGCATCTTTGTCGAGCGCGTATATTCTCGCTGCACTGCGCACAGCATCTGTAATCACCGGAAAATCATTGCGGTAGAATTTGTACGGTTCGTTAGAGTCACTAGTTTTACGCGAGCGTTTATAACGGTAGGTGTCGATGCGTTTGATGCCTTCTGCCAATTCCATCAACTTACGCGTGGCGCAGATTTGGCGATTCAGCTCGTCCAAACGAAATTGGGCTACACATCTTGCCGTGCCGAGCGCACCGACCACGTCTGCGTCCTGGGCGACCGACTTTTGCGCCTCATCGTACCTTTTCAGTGTCCGGTAAAACTCCGGCGTAGCAAATGACTTATATATTACGTTCGGCTCAATCATGCCGTTTTGGCCGGCTGCAGCTTTCGCTCCCCCACCGTTCGCGCCGTTTGCGTTGTTTGCCTCAGCCGCCTTGCTGCGGTTCTGTTCCTCAAAAAGCTGATCTACCAGTTTCGCTTCCTCGCGGCTGAATGATGTGTATTCCAGCGCTGTCACCCCGCTCGTGGCCAACATGGTCATTGTCAAGGCTCCAGCTAGTATTTTTATTGTTTTTCCCATACGTGTCGTCCTCTTATCGATTACTCAATCCAAATGGCAGGACGAGCAGCCGCCCTGTCCATTCGTTTCAGTTTGCCTACCATTTCCACCAAAGAATTTCCCGACTTGGCGTTTAATGTAGTTGCCGGCTTTACCGGCCGCCTCGCTTACGGCTGTATAGGCTCTGTCAGCGGCTGAATAAGCCTTGTTCATGCCCATTCTGGCGCAGTCACAAATCGCTACAACCGGTGGGAAGCCGTAGGTCTGTTCGCGGTTGATCACCTTGAAGCCATCGAGGCAGCGACCGATATAGATCGCGTCAAATTTCTTGCCGCCATAGCTGAGCGTTCCACCGGAATCGCCGACTTCGTGCAGTTCATAGTCATAGGTGCGTGGGCTGGTGCGCCGGAATTTCAGTCGGACATTTCTTATCCAATCATGCCATTTGTTGGCAGCAGTCAGATCTACCGTCTTGGGTTTCAGCAAAATCCGCGGATCCATGAAGCGCATTTCCATCGTCAACGGCTTTGGATTGGCCGCCGAGCCTACGGACAGGGTGTTGAAATCGAGCGGCTGGCCGTACTTGCCGAACCAATACTTGTGTACTTCGACGTCGATGGTCGGCACTTCGCTGTTAACCACGAAAAGTTCATTTTCTGTGCTGCCAAACAGCTCGACCTCGAAGAGGCGTGTGCTTTCTTTATTATTGACTAAAACCTTGTGTTCGACGAAAATGCCCTTCTCCACTCCATCGGTTTGTTCTTGTGCGCCTTCTTCAGAAGCAGACCATTCGAGGATATCATGCGGTTGGTGGTCAATTTCTTTCAGTTTATCCAGGAAGGCCTTGGTCCAAATACGGGGTGGCAGTTTGTTCTTATCTATTTTTATGTTGCAGCAATCTTCTTTGTTGTCCGCCTCTTCAGAACCCTTAGCAAAAACTTGAATTGTCTTTTTTTGGTATGGCTTTTTTTGCCAAGCCGGCACTCCATCCTGTTTTTCAGCTGCCGGTTTGAATTTTTCATCATCTTTCGGGGCTGTCAAATCCGCAAAGTCGGTCAGTTCCAGCTTATTCATTGCAGGTTCTTCAACATTCCATCTACCCTCGCCTTCGTGACCCTCGGCATTACTTGCAAGTTCTTTGCATACACCATCAAGCGAACAGTCCTTGGCATCAGCTGCTAATTTTGCATTATCTGCATTTTCATTTCTCGCCAAAGTTCCATCTGTGAGTGCTTTCGGTTCCGACAAAGCGCCATTCGCATCCTTACGCGGACTGCCGCTAACCCGCTGGCAAATAAGATCCTGGCTGGCCGGAATGTCCTCAATCTTTACCCAGCGCGGCTGATCCTTATAGTCGCCTTTGTCATTTAAATTTATAGGTTTCAGGGTAAGCTTCTTTGGCGGTTCTGTGCCTTTATTCTTCGGCGTGAGTTCAACATTAACTTTATATTCGTTCGAGAATGAAAGCTTTCTTTCCGGCTCCGGTTGCGGCGGTACTGCCTCATCCAAAGTCTTTTCCAAGTCTTCCTCCTCGATTTCACCGGGAGTGCTTTCATACAGCTTGTGGCTATAGAAATTAAGGCCTTTTTGATCGATCCAAAGCAGAGACACCGGCAGATAACGAACCGGCTGGATGGGCGGCAACGGAATGTTGGCATCATCAACCCCGTCGGCCACATCGACGATGTAGCGACGTTTGCATACTTTATCAACATCTTTCACGCCATATTCCAACTCACCCCCCATACCGAGAAGGTTGGAAATGGTTTTGTTTTCACCCTGCCCATCAACAATATCTTTTAGCTTACTGCCTTTGGTAATACCGTTAAACGCACCCTCATAGTTGGTCACAAATTCCATGTTTTTGTCCAGCTCAAAGATAACACGGTGGTAACCGTCAGGGATTGCATCATCCTTTGAATTGCGCACCAGCACCCGGTAGTCCTTGTACATAAAGTCGTATTCATACGCAGACTTACCGTTGATCAACAGATCTCCATTATTATCTTCCGTAAACTTTAAGACCTGCTGCAGCCCATTTTTTTCATCTTGTCCCTGTGCCCCGTCCTTCTTTTTCGGTACATATAACTTATAGCCATGTAGCGGTTGGTAGTTGATGACATCATAGTCAAAGTTGTCATTATAAAACTTGTCCAAATCGCGCTTGACGGTATAAAGCGGTTTCGGGGACGAAGGATTGTCCACGGACTTGTCTTCATCTACACAGGCATATTTAACATAGTAGAAACGGTGACTGAACGGTTTATAGAAAAATCTAATAATATTTGTCCCATTTTCCTCAACCATTTTGTTTTGAATAAACTTATTTTTAAAGTCGGGAGACAACGTTTTTCCGGGATAGTTTTTTTTGTAAATTTCCTCTAAATCAGTATCTCCGGCCGTTTCATTTTTATCATTGCTGACCAGAACCCATTTGTAATTTTCATAATCCGCCATCGCCGCAAGATTAGAACCTGGCACTGCATTTTGCACTTTCAGAACGCCCTTAAGTGGACTCATAAATTCAGAAACATCAATCCCCGGTAATAGCTTGGCCAAATCCAATTCTTTACCGATTTCATTATTTTGCTTATCAAAAAAGTGGTGTTCAATGTAGACTGGCTTATATTCCAATTTACCCCAGATCGCACGGATGCCCATAGGTTCGGCCATCGGGTTGTTGAAGGAGAAAAATTCATGCGCTTTATAGTTCTTAAAATATGAATTATCTTCTATCGGCTTGCCATCCTTGTCTCTTTTTATTTCTTTTTTGTCGGTAAGCTCATAGCGAACCGCCTCCCAACCGAGGAATAGGTAGCCAGGCTTAGTTGGGACTTCTTTAAATTGAAGGACGTTTTTGCCGGATTTGATGCGGTAGGTTATGGCATCTACGCTATACGGATTGCAATCCTTCAGTTTGTCAACAGGGACATCCTTCTCACCATCTTTGGTCTTTACTTTAATCGGGTATTTATCAGCCTTATAGAAAGTATCATTGAATGGATAATCGGTCAACTCACTTTGTTCTGGCAACTTATCAAAATGGCCGCCTTGCAAGTCAATCGTCAAGTCGTAGATTTGGGGATCCATCCATTTGGCAAAGACGGTTATCGGGTTGTCGGGCATGGTATAGCCGGGCTGATCAATGCGGAGCTTGTTTTGCTCATCAAAAGTGTAGCCGTCAAACACCCAGCCTTTCGGGACAAAGTTAGTCTTTTGGGGATCGTCCGGGCGATCTTTTTCATCATCGACTAGCGGTTTTTCTTTTCCAGTCTTAGCATCCTTTGAATACAAGGCATGGAGAAGGCTGTCATCATAAAAAGTGTTCTGGGTTATGTCATTTTTGACATTTTGTATCGTGATGGGGTAGCGGTTGCGAAGGTAATGTACTGCCAACGGTTTCATATCATCAAACACCACGGAATCGTCATCATCAGTATTACCTGAATCATCATCAGTATCACTATTACCTGAATCATCTTCATCATCATGCGGGAGACCAAATCCCATTTTTAGAAAAGCTTTCCTAAGTTCCTCCAAGTCGAATTTCTTACCGGAATAATCACCATTAGTTAATTTTTCGTTATAATCTTTAAACCAATCCAAAGCATCATCTCCGTCAAATTTCTCCGTTGCTGGTAATTTAACTTCTCCGAAGTTAATCTCACTTTGCGGTTTAGAGATTCCATAATCTTTAATCTTAGTCTCATCCTGATCGTTAATAGCAGAAAAACCAATTAATTCTGGCACTGGAAACATATATTCGTCGTGATCGGTATCCACTTTAACTTTCCAATGCCATTCATTAATTCCATATTTTGTCCCATCTAGCGACTGAGTAAAAAAACATGTAATAATAGGTGCCGCTTGGTTAGTATGGATTTCAGGTAGCAATGGAATCACAGAAGGAACATTTTCTTTATAATCTGTTTTAGCAGTGTAATATCCTCGGCGATCGGCCAAGTAATATTTACCATAATCGTAAAGTAAATGGGGAGAAACAGAGTATGGTGGAGTATCAAAATAAGCGGACTTATCCGAACAAGACGTCCATCCAAAGAAATATTCACCTTGGTTTCTATCATATGTAAAAGTGCAGTTTTCGTAAGGATTTGGCCAAATTTTGTCTAGATTCTGGCCGAATCGCGCCGTAAACTGATAAGGTGCCTTCTTCCTTTCCTCTTCAGTCAGTTGCAAATCTGGTTGCGGTTCTACTTCTTTATCACCTACATATGTCTTTCCCTGATTATACGTCATGATCGGTGCATCGTAGCTGGATTCATTACCAGTACTGGCCGAAAATTTGTTCTCCAAAATTTGGTTACCCAGCTTGTCCCGGCCGTTGCTTTTAAAAGACAATCTAAGCCCATCCGGAAGATCTGTGGAAACAAGCTCAACTTCTTCGTTTATCCTTCTTGTCGTAAACACCACCGTATAGCGCCGCCGCTTGAAGATAATCTTGCAGTCCGCCCGGCCATCACCCGTTACGTACATGCCTTTGTTGCTTCCGCAGTCGCATTTTCATCGTACTCAAAGAAGTCATCAAACCTTGCTCGATTGTACGTCTTTTTGTTTAAGTTGTCCCATTCATAAAAATTAGTTTTTTTAGACTTGTCATCATTGGCTTCCTGTGTAATTTTGTTGGTTCTGTTCTTCACCTTAACCAGCCAATCAGGGGAACTGAATGAAGTAAACGTAGCTACTTCAGCCGGAACATCTTTAACTTTTCCATTTTCTTCAATTTTTTGTGTATCTGTATCCGAATACAAATACACATATTTATCGGCAAACTTGTCGCCTTGCGGGTCATCCGGTTTTTCCAACCAGTAGCTATAGGTGTATTTACCCGTAGGTTTCATCATCCACTGAGCCTTAAAGGTAATGTTTTCCGGCGGCATGGAATTTTCAATAGCCCGATTGGGCAAAAAAGTATTTTTGTAACGCTCAAGCAAGTCAGGTTTTTTAGTTTTCGCTTTCATCAGAGCTCGGTTTACCAATGCATCACCCTCAAGATCTTTACCGCTCATTTTCTTTTCATCAGACGTTAGTAAAGCCTCAAGTTCCTTAACTACCTCTTCCCGCTCTTTTTTCATTGCTTCCGAATCGAAAATCGTTTTTAAATGTTTACCGTCATTAGCATACTGGTATACATTCTTTCCGTTTGCAGGCAACCAGCCTAAAAACTCGTAACCCTCATAAGTAGGCTCGTTTTTGGGGAAAGTAATTGTTTGGCCGTAAGCAAATTGACGGGTCGGCACTTTATCTGCCGCCTCTTCTACAACGTCAAATATAGCTTGAAAGTTTCTGCGCAACAAATGTAGGGAAACGATAAAATCGCCGCACTTGTCGGTTTCAGGCACAAGGACATTAATTTTCTCGCTCGCAGGCTTAAACCCGGCTCGGATCTCTTTCTCCAGAGCTGGATTCCCTTTAATCTTGGGGATATAGTCGTCCTCAGTAGGGCTGAATTGGGCACCGATGCTTGAATCTACACATTCTACAGTTCCTGTTTTAGCCTCATTAAACTGAGTCGGATCAGATTGGCTTTGACAAAGGTATTTGAAAGCGATATTGGCCTTTTTGGGCATATAGACAAAGGTTTGTTCAAATACATTTTGGTTGTGTTCGTCATCATGATGGTAGCCAGGTTTACCTTCTTGATTTGCCAAATCTTTGATATAGTATGTAGACTTATCAGCGGTATTCGGCGTACCTTCAGCATGATGCATAAACGTAATCTTATCGTAGTCTACTTTTTTACCGTTAGTTTTTATTTCATTTATTTTAGCCTCATTTAATAAGTTATCATCTTTATTATCTGTTTTCTTCTGATCGTCTGGCTTGATTAAAAGCCCATCAACCCGTATCGGATTTTCATATCCTTCCTTGTGCGGCACAACAAACTTTGTACCGTCTACCGAAGGAGTCAAGTCTTTCTCACCTACCGTAATCTGATAGGGTTTATGGAATTCTCTTGGCATAGCGACATAGCTTTTCCCATCTTCGCTTGTTTTGTAGCGTAGCAAGACAAAATGCATCTTATAGCTGTAAGTCGGATCAGGGTCATCGTTTTTCACCTGTCGATTGGCTTCATCCGGATCGGTCGGATCACCTAAATAGCGCGCTTTCAGCGGCAGGTGGCGGTTAAGATAAGCGCCATCCGGCTCCTTGATTTTAGGATTAGGTTTTTCGCCTTTTTCAGTGCCAAGTCCATCGGTAGGAACGGCGCCGTAGGTTTTTTGGTTATTGTCGCCATTGTCCTTGGCTTTCCCCGGATTAGGAGTGCCTGTCGTACTTCCTGCCTCAGGGGTGGAACGATCCAAGCCTATTTCGGAGCGATCTTCATAAGCAGCACGATCCAAGTCACTTACGGACCGGCGGCTGCGTTTAGAACGACCTTTGTCATTTTTAGCTTCCTCCAACCCATATGGCACTTGGACAAGGCCATTTCGGTAATCGTTAATGTCAGAGGATAATTCTTTATGTGATTCAGCAACGGAGTTGTCATTTTTATTGCCAGTTACCGGTTCAGCAATTATATATTTCGGTTGCGGTTTAGAGATAGCTTTGGTATTTGCTTTGGTCGCCTCCGCCTTGCCTTCGCCCGGCTTTGTCGCGGCTTGTTTCTTCGCTGTACCGTCAGCCTTGGCGGCGTTCGGTTCCGCAGCGTTCATCTGATCAGCCGTATTCGTATCGCCCTGCTTAGTCATCTCGCTAAACTTATTGTTTACCGCATTTGTTTCAACCGTATTAACAGCTCGTAAAGCCGTGCAATCAAAAGAAGTAAGCACAAGGGTCAAACTGAGCACGGCGGCAATTTTACGTAAATATCTATTCATAATCCTCTCCATTTTCGGCGATATAACGGTTTCGCCTCACCTAGTAGCAAAATTATAAGGTGATGCGCCTCGCCTAGCAGCAAAATTATATGACAAAGATTACGCGCTTGTTGCGCTTTGAGTCCTTTGCGTCTCCATATTTTAACACAAATTTAATACTCGTAACAAGGTGATAGCGTCCGCATATTACACAAAGTTTTTGTGTATCTTTGAAAAAATTATATTAAACAGAAATATAAAGCACGACCATGCCAGAGTTCAGGCAGCCTCACCCGCCAAACTCGTTATTGTCAGATTTTTCCATTAAAAATTCCAAGCCCGTCTCTGCGCCTTCCCCTTCCGTGCCACTTCCTTCCCCCCCTCTTAAACTTTCCCCCATAAAATGATAAACTTTATCAGGGATAGTGAACGGGCGAACTTAAATCCGCCATTCATCCGTCCAATCCAGATTTAAAAACACCTAAGGGAATACACGTGTCTGAAAATATTAAAGCCAAGCCGATTACCTTCGAACAAGTACTTGAACTCACTATAGACGCCGGCCAGTTGATGCTTGAATCCGGTGCCGAAACCTATCGGGTTGAACAAACAATGAACGTAATCATGCATAAGCTCACCGGCAGTCCCTGCTCAGCTTATGCTACAATTACCGGCATAACGGCCTGCATCGAAGACCCTGACAATATGAAAAGCATCGTGCGCCGCGTTCCGTCGCGTGACACCAATTTGTATGTGGTCCATGTCGTCAACCAAGTTTCGCGGGATTTAGCCGCCGACAAGCTAGATTATGCTCAGGCCAAAGCAACGATTGACCGTTTAAAGGCTGATCGCACTTATAATTCCACCTCACGCAAAGCACTCGGGCTTATTCTGATGTCTCCGGCTTTCACACTTTTGCTGTCCGGCTCGCCGATGGACGTTTTGCTGAGTATGATTACCAGTATAGCGACCGTCATCATTAACTACTTGACCCGCATACTTAAGCTGAAGTCCATCATAAGCCTTGGACTTGCCGCACTTTTGTCGGCACTCAGCATCAGGATTTTACAGGTTTATATCTTTACTGGTGCTAACTATAACTTAATCATTGCCGCCAATCTGATGCCCCTTTTCCCAGGTACCGCAATCACCAACGCAATTCGTGATACGATCAACGGTGATTACGTATCAGCTTCGGCACGGGGGATTGAAGCCATCGTTACGGCAACCTTTCTGGCCATCGGGACCGGTATCGGACTTTGGATAAGTGGGGTAATTACTGCATGGGTATGGTAATTCAAATAATCGGGGCGTTCATCGCTTCTTTGGCGAGCGGCATAGTCATTGATACGCCGAACAAATATTTACCGCATACGGCGGCGATCGGTGCTGCCGGTTGGGCAATATACTTGCTGGTTCTACCCGGATCGGATCCGGCTTCCGCCAGCTATTTCGGTGGCTTAACTATAGCCCTTGGTGCGCATATTTTGGCTCGTCTTGCCAAAACACCGGTTACCGTCTTATTAATTCCGGCGCTCTTCCCATTAGTGCCTGGAGTTGGAATGTATAACACCGTCTTGGCCTATCTGCACGGAGAAAGCACCATGTTCAGCCAAAATCTTAAGCTTACTTTGCTCATTGCTGGAATGCTGGCGTTGGCCGTCTATACAGCCGATGCTTTAGTAAGCTTATTCTATCGTTTTCGTAAATTATGTAACAAACTCCGAGCTTAAATGCAGTTCGGTCATCTCAATTTTATTAAATTGGTAACTGAATAAACCCATGCTCTTCCGCACGATAACCGACTGCCTCTTTACGATAGCAAGGCGTATAGGCAAAAGAAAAGCCTAACCAACACAATCGACTCAATCGTATTAGCTAGGCTCACCGTTCCTGCGTAAATCGTTCTGACTTTAAACAGCTACCTAATCAGTCCGCCCATCAAACCCATGGCATTACTGAACGATCCAAATAAAGATGATAAAAGTGTTCTAATTAAAAGTTGAATCGGTAAAATCACCGTCAAATACGCAATAATTACCCTAGCCAGTGCGAAGCCAATCAGGGGAGAGCGGCCGACCGCGCCGGAAACTTTGCGCAATCCCGTATACAAAGCCAGCCAATAGATGTTAAAGCCCAGTAAAATTACCACTGCGCTAAGCATGGATGAAAACAGCCCTAGTATAAGTCCAAGCAAAAATGATACGCATAACAGACTTGCCGCCACCGCGGTCAAGTTGAATACACTTTCTTTCTCCTGCGCCAAATGTATTTTGTAAATATTGTTGATTACCAACAGGCTTGCTCCAACAAGCAGCTGATACACCAATGGTATGACCAATCCTATAAAGAAAGCAGCGGCAAAACCGATCAGTTTTCCGAAAGATAGCGTCAAACTGATTGCTGCAAAAACAGCTGGGGCAAAGAACAGCACCAGTTTTTCAGTGAGTGTAAGTTTCACCGCGAAATTTATCAACGGATCGGCGGCGAACCAGTTACCCAACATGCCGATTATTTTTTTAGGATTAAAGTCGTTTTTAACTACTTTGGCCGCCTTTGCGGCTTCGCCCATGGTCTCCGAAACTTTTTGAATTATTCGGTCACCCCGGGCTTCCATAGCGGCCGCTGCCTCTGCAGTGAATGCTGCATCTGCTGCATCTGCCGCATCTGGCGCATCTGGCGCATCTGGTGAATCTGCCACAACCGAAACTTCCTCCGCAGCTCCCTTTCCCGCTTGAACAGAAGCATCCTCATTTACAGGTATTGCACGAACTTGATTTGTTGTATCTTCCATACTGCCCTCCCAATACACAAAACATTATTATATTTCCATTTTATAACAGAAAATAATTAACCGCAATTAACTACGCAGTATTTCAAGCACGAATCGCAAGTTCAATTAGTTTTAACGTTACTTCAACCGATTTTTCCACATCGTTCAAAGGCATAAATTCAGCCGACGAGTGAAAGTTATGCGCCCCGGTAAAGTAATTGGCGGTCAGTATGCCCCGAGTGGAAATATATGAGCCGTCGGTACCACCACGCATCGCCATAGTATTTGGGGTGATCCCCAGTTCGCGAAAAGCCTGATACAGAGAATCTATGCCTTTGCGATTTTGCGGGGTAACGGCATCAGCGATATTCGCGTAAACATCAGTCATTGCCAACTCTATCTCGGCCCGCGGATATTTGATTTTCAACAGATCGACTATTGCCGCCAGGAATTTCTTTTTGGCCTCATATTTCTTCCGATCATGATCACGGATGTTCAAAACGACCTCACAATCCAAAGAATTGGCATGAATATCAGTAACCCAAATATAACCCTCTCGCCCTTCCGTGTGCTCGGGTGTCCTCCCTCGATCCAGCAAATTGATCAAATCAACCGCCACCAAAATCGGGTTGAGCAGAATGTTTTTTGCCGACATCGGATGTGCGCTTACCCCACGGATTTTAAGCTTGGCCGAACCGGCATTGAAAGTTTCATATACAAGTTCTCCCAGTTTACAGCAATCAATAGTAAAGGCATAGTCAACCGGAAAACGCGTAAAATCAATGTAATGTGCTCCTCGCAGCCCAATCTCCTCATCCGGCACAAAAGCGATATAGATATCACCGTGTTCGATAACCGGATTGTTGTGCAAAATTTCAAAAGCCGTCATTACATTGGCAATCGCCGCCTTGTCGTCAGCCCCCAATACTGAAGTTCCATCGCTGACAATAAGTGACTCACCCACATAATCAAGTATTTCCGGATGCTCATTTTGGCGAATAAACAGTCCCGCCTCCCGGTTTTGACAAATGTCTCCTCCGGCATAGTTTTCGATCAACTTAGGCTTAATATCCGGGGAAAGGCCGACATCAACAGTATCCAAATGCACAACCCACCCTATTGCCGGTACTTTACGTGGCTGCTTCAACCTAGCCGCCAACTTGCCCTGAACCACCGCATGGGAATTAACCGACACCTCGGAAAAACCTAAGCAGGACAATTCTTGCGCCAACAAATCTGCTAACACCCGCTGCCCTTCAGAGGAAGGCACCTCCGGATTGGCGGCATCGCTTTGGCTTGAGATCGCCGCATAACGAAAAAACTTTTTTACCAGTTCAGTTTGAATTTCATTCATGTAAATTCACCTCATTCCAAGTGAAAATCAACCGGTACACTCAGTTGCGACGACACAGCCGCCCTCAGGGAGATGCTCTTTTACCGGTTAAAGTGTCATTATAAACCATATCATGCCAACCACCGAACTTATAATAGAACAAAGAGATGCCAGAACCTACCACCCAACTGAGCGGATAAGCATAGTATAAAGCTGTCCGACCAAAGGCAGTAACCAAAATCAATATGATGATCGCCCGCGCTATGCACTGACTGACCGAAGCAGAAATCATCGGAACAAGTGTCTGGCCTACCCCTTGAAAAACCGCGTTCAAGCCGTACATCAAACCAAGAACACTATAAAAAGGTAAGGTGGCGTCAAGATAGTACAAACCTGTCTGTATCACTTCTGGCTTACGATTAAACAGTGACAAAGCCGGAACACGAAGCAGCCAAATTAACCAGCCGATGGCAAAAGACATGGAAACCATCAAAATCAAGCCCGATTTTATGCCTCCTTTAACCCGGCGCATATCATGACAACCGACATTCTGCCCTACATAAGTAGTAATAGCGGTGGCCATGCTAAGAATCGGGAGAAAAACGAACGTATCCACTCGGTTGGAAGTAACGAAACCGGCCGTGAAAATTTTGCCGTTGCTGTTTACCACTGACTGCATTATCATGTTCCCGATCGCGTACAAAAGTTGTTGCACTGATGCCGGCAGACCCAATTTAGCACATCTAACAAGCAAGGTTTTGTCGAACCTTAGCTTAAACAGATTTATTCGGTACTCTTTGTACTTATGATTAATATAAAAAATTCCATATATCCAAGAAACAGTTTGTGCTATTGATGTCGCTATCGCCACGCCGAGCACACCTAAGGGCAAAACCATGGTAAAAAGCAAGTCCAAAATTATATTTACCACGGTAGCTATGGATAAAAAAAGCAGTGAACTAAGTGAGTCACCTATTCCTTGGAGGAAACCGGCATTTAGATTGAAGCCGAGCATCCCGAGCAACCCGAGAAAAACCACCCGCAGATACAACGTAGCTTGATGCAAAGTATCAGGATCATGCACCTGCATCAACCGTAAAACCGGTTCAGCGCAAAAAAAGCCGATAACAGTTATTGGCACAGCAGCAATCAACAAAACGCGATATATAGTTTCTAAAAGTTTCTTCAAATTGGCATGGTCTTTCCGGCCGAAAAGCTGTGAGACCAATATCATTGCTCCCATACCGAAACCTATGAACAGCGCAACCAATAAGAACATGAACGGAAAGCCGGAACCGACCGCCGCCAAAGCTGTTTCACCCAAAACATTACCAACAACGATGGTATCGACTAAATTGTACAGCTGTTGCATTATGTTTCCGATGAGCAAAGGTACCATGAAACGCAGGAACAGCCTATACGGGCTGCCCTGTGTCATATCTATCGATGTATTTAACTTTGCCATTTTAAACCTGTTGTGGTTTGATTACATCAATTCCACCGAGGAAAGGACGTAAAACTTCCGGCACGACAACACTTCCATCAGCCTGTTGATTCTGTTCCAGAATAGCCGGTAAAACACGAGAAGTGGCTAGGCCAGAAGCATTAAGCGTGTGCAGATATTCGGTTTTGCCGGTAGCCTTGCGTCTAAATTTCATATTGCCGCGTCTAGCTTGGTAATCACAGGCATTGGATGCCGAACTTACTTCCTTGTAATCGTTCATGCTCGGAATCCAAATTTCAATATCATCAGTTCTGGCCATCGACGCCGAACAATCACCGGCAGCAAGTTTGGATAAGCGGAAATGCAAACCTAGACCGGCTACCAAGCGACATGCTTTGTCAACCAACTCATCAAAAGCCTGCGCCGAATTTTCCGGCAAAGTATACTGAAACATTTCAATTTTATTGAATTGGTGACCGCGAATCATCCCACGTTCTTCCGCACGATAACTGCCTGCCTCTTTGCGATAGCAAGGCGTATAGGCAAAAAACTTCTTCGGCAGATCGCTTTCATCCAAAATTTCATCGCGGTACAAATTGACCAGAGCTGTTTCAGCTGTCGGCAAAATGAATTGACGATTAGCCTCTTCCGTGCCTTCTTCGGAAACCAACCAAAATACATCCTCTTTAAATTTAGGGAATTGTCCGGCTGTGAAACCACAAGTATAGTTCAGGATATGAGGCACTAGCAACATCTCATAGTTATCCTTAAGATGCTCCTGCATAAAATAGTTCAGTAAAGCCCATTCCAGCCTTGCTCCCATGTTCTTGTATATCCAAAAACCATTACCGGAAAGCTTGCTTCCGCGCGCATAATCAATTATATCCAGCGATTCGGCAAGCTCAACATGATGCTTGGCCGGGAAATTAAACTCAGGCTTATTACCGAACACCTTAACAACACGGTTGTTTTCCTTACCGCCCGGCAGCAGATCTTCCGCCGGCAAATTCGGCAATCCAGCCAAAAATTCTAATTGATCTTTCTCAAGCGCTGCTAACTCAGCGTCCATAGTTTTAATCTGTGCCGCAATATCCTTCATTTCAGCCATGATTTCCGTCGTATCAGCCTTTGCTTTCTTTAGCTGCGGGATTTGTGCGGAAACCTGATTGCGACGTGCTTTTAAATTTTCCACTGCCGCTATAAGATCACGTCTGGACTTATCCTTATTCAAGAACTCCGTAAAATCTACATTACATCCCTTGCGCGCTAGTAATTCCTGCACTTTTGGCGCTTCTTTGCGAATCATCTGAATATCTAACATAGTTTACCTTCCTTCAATATTGATTAATGTCAGCGATTAACCTTTATTTTAGCATATCAAAACATCATTTAGCAAAACGGCCAGTGGATTCAGCAAGTTTTTCCAAAGCTTTCACATCAGACAAAACAAATGAATCCAAATAATAACTTAACAGGCCTTCATTTTGCAGTGTAGCCAGTTCCCTGCTCATCGTCGGCCGAGACACCCCCAAAAAATCCGCTAAAGCTTGTCGCCCGCCGTTAAGAGTAAATACGTTACCACAGTCATTGGAACAATATACTAGAAACGTAGCTAACCGCGCCCGTAAACTTATGTGTTTGCGAATCATCATCTGTTTTTGACAATAATCGTTGACGATATCAAGCAGGTTGAGCCGATTTAGCAAAAATATCTGCATTGAATATGCCAAGCGGCCGCTTAAAACGGTTTTGGTCAACAAATTTGTGGTATTTATAGCAAGTAAAGTCATTTCTTTAGCAGTGGTAATTGTTTGACTTGCCGCAATTCCAACCAAAAGCCCCGGCACAATGCCTATTATAGGTGGACGCAGCAATAAGTGGTACCTGTCCTGTGGCCATGGATTGGGGAAAAACGGTTCCGTGGATCGACCGTTCGCCCAGGCGTTTTCAATATCGCCGAACGGCTCCGTTAATACGTGACCGACTGCACCGCGTCCCCGACCACGTCTACGATTACGGTCTAATTCAGAAGGCAGAGGGATAAATAAGCTGTTTATGATCCGCCCCGTCCGGCAAATCACCTGCTCAGGTTTATAGAAATCAGCCCGCGCGTCCAGCCAATTCAACAACATCGCAATGTCATCCCCACTCAAGCCGTTCAAGAGGGGCAACCCAGCTAAATAATGTATGATACGATCCGACCAAATTTGCGTCATTATTTACTCAATTTCCGCTGCTAACTGCTCCAGCCTGCTTAAGCGATGATTCACACCAGATTTCCCCAACGGCGGATCCAGCAACTCACCCAGTTCACGTAATGAAAGCTCAGGATTTTCTAACCTCAACTCGGCAATTCTCTGCAAGTCAGGTGACAACTTACTCATTGCTCCAGCCGAGCGCAACCGACCAACGGCCTCTAGCTGACGCACCGAAGTAGCCGCAACACGCTTCGAATTGGCACTGTCACAGTTAACAACCCGGTTAACCGAATTTCGCACTTCCTTTTCCAGCCGCAAATTTTCCAAAGTAAGTAACGCCACATGCGCACCGACAATACCAAGAAAATCGACAATAAGCTGTGCATCCTTGATATAGATACGCCAAAAATGACTGCGCCGAACAACCCTAACCTCTATTCCCTTTAAAGACAAAAGACGCCTAGCAAAATCGGCAACTAATTGTCGTTTAAATGTCAGCTCTACGTGATAAGCCTTGTGCGGGTCACAAATCGAGCCAAAAGACACAAATAAATAGCGCAAAATTAGACTTATTTCTTCCCCGTCAAAACTGGCCGGATCGGCACGCAAAGAATTAGGAAAAGGCACAAATTGCAAAATGTCCGCCAGAAGTTTCTTGAATTCCGGATATTTAGAATTTTCTATTTTATAGCGCACAATATCTCCACCGGCAACTGGAGGTATTTCCCATTTAAACAAGTTATAAAACTGCTTGTTGACTATATCCGCCAAAGGTAAAAATCCAGTGCTGATTTGCGCCGTATTACCACGAAAAACGCCGATATTGGCAAAAATAGTAGCCAAAACCAATTGCTTGCGCCTGGTTGAACCGAGTTCAACAGCACAAAGCTCCTTTTTAACTTGCTGTGAAAATGATTCACTCATGGTTCGAAGTTCCTTCCGCCTTTAACCGTGAATTTAATTGATCAATCTTATCATCACCACTATTTTCATGCCAATATGCTTCCATTTTAGTTATATTACGCGGATCATTGTCGATGTCACGATGAAAAACACGCACCTTAAATCCGGTTTCCCGCATCCGCATGCCCAACTCTTCCGCGATCGCAACCGAACGATGACGTCCCCCCGTGCAGCCGATACCGATTGTCAACCTAACTTTCCCCTCATGAGCATAATGCGGTAAGGTAAGTTTTAAAAGGCCGGAAAACCGCTCAACAAACTCTTGCGTTACTTTGTGATTAAACACATTTTCCATGACCGCCTCATCAAGACCAGTCAAAACGCGCAGTTTCGGGTCATAATACGGGTTAGGAATAAACCTAACGTCCTGAACGATATCACAGTCAACCGGTATTCCATACTTAAATCCGAACGATTCAATAACGATCGTCATACGTGCATCATACCCAGTATTGACCGACAAAAGCTTGTATATGTAATCACGCAGATCGCTGACACTAAAATTAGTTGTATCAATTATATCAGTAGCTTGACTACGCAACGGAGCCAGACGACGACGTTCTTCCTCAATAGCCTCGTATATACCCTTACCATCCGCTAATGGATGAACCCGCCGCGTCTGCTTGTACCTACTAAGCAAAACATCATTAGTCGAATCCAAAAAAATCAATCTGTAAGCTTGGTTAAGGTTTTCGAGATCAGCCAAGGCCTTATTTACACCGGCGAAAAAACCGGCACTCCGAATATCAATGACAAAAGCAATTTTGCCGATGCCAAATCCGGTTCCGTTCTTTCCATTGGTAAGGCTGTAAACGATGCCGCTAAGTAAATGAGGCGGCAAATTATCTATACAAAAGTAACCCATATCTTCCAGAAAATCGGCGACCTTGCTCTTGCCTGATCCAGACATTCCGGTTAAAATAACGACTTCCATTTTTCCTGCCCCGTTTCTTAAATATTTTTATTTGTCCCAATCCCCGATAAATCTGACCTCCGGCTCTAACTGCACACCGAACTGCCTAAAGACAGTCATCTGTATCTCTTTGACTAAAATTTTTATATCTGTAGCCTTCGCCATCCCCAAATTCACTACAAAGCCGGCATGCTTTTCCGAAACCGCCGCCCCACCGACCTGATGCCCCTTCAGCCCAGCATCAGATATCAATTTGCCAGCAAAATAGCCCCGTGGCCGTTTAAACATACTCCCAGCACTTGGCAATTCAAGCGGTTGGCTAGCCTGACGACGGCTTGTATAATCGGCACACCGCTCATCTATGTCACCCGGAATACCGGAACGCAATGCAAAAAATGTCTCCAAAACTATTTGCCCGGCCGCGCTGAAGCAACTATGCCGATAAGCAAAGTCATGCTCTGAACCGATTTTCCAGTAAATATTGCCAGCAATGTCCATTGACTTGGTCAATACAACCACGTCCTCAATAGAATTACCATAGGCACCGGCATTCATATACACAGCTCCACCGACAGAACCCGGAATACCACAAGCAAATTCTAAGCCGGTCAGCCCCCTTGCACAGGCAGCCCTCGAAGTATCCGCCAACTTAGCCCCAGCTTGAGCCCGCAAAAAAACAGGATCCGCGCCGAAATCACAATATAACGGTGTGTTGGGAAAATTTTCCGCAAATCGCTTCAAGCTGCGACATTGCGCATGATTAATAGGTAGTTCTTTCAAACCCAAAAACTCAAGTTCAGAAAAATTATGCCTAAGCCCAATCACTAGTCCCCTAATTCCCGCATCGGCAACTACAACATTGGATCCATTGCCAAGTACAGTAACGTCAATAGAATTTTCATAGGCAAACCGATAAAGCATAGCTATCTCATCCACAGATTCCGGCTCAAAATAAAAATCAGCCGGCCCCCCCACCTTGAATGTAGTCAGCTCCGCCAAAGGTATATCAATTTTCAGCCGTTCTCGCAATTCTTGCGGCAGTTGTGTGATAAATTTATTCATGCTCAGGTACCGCCTTTTGCCCGAATAGCCGTTTCGTAAGCTCTAAAGCTGCATTGTATCCCATTTTCTTTTGCCGGAAATTAATCGCCGCCACTTCAGCAATGATGGCCAAGTTCCGTCCCGGACGCACAGGTATAGTGATTGAAGGAACCGATATACCAAGAATTTCGGTATGTTCCTCGTTAATACCTATACGCTCATATATTTTATTTTCATTCCATAATTCTAGGTTAATGACAAAATTAATACTTTCCTGCATTTTTACTGAAGACACGCCGTAAAGCTCTTTAACATCAATTATTCCCAAACCACGAAGTTCCAGCAAGTGACGCAACATTTGCGGCGCTCGACCGAGCAAAGTCGTATCTGAGACTCGCCTTACCTCAACCAGATCATCCGCAATTAAACGATGCCCACGTTTAACAATTTCAATCGCTGTTTCTGACTTACCGACCCCAGATTCACCTAAAATCAAAACACCTTCGCCATGGATCTCAACTAAGGCACCGTGCAAAGATACCATCGGCGCCAACTCTATATTCAAGTATTTTATGAGTGTACTCATGAAAGTCGATGTGGCATCACGAGCTCGCAACAAAGGGATCTGATACTTTTGCGATATTTTTATCAATTCCGGGAACGGCTCGCGGTGCCGTGCAATAACCATACACGGTATTTTTTGTGCAAACAGCTTATCGAGGCAGTTTTCTCGCTCACGGCTGTCCAAGCGCGCCAAAAAAGCCATCTCCATATTTCCCATCAACTGAAGCCTGTCATGCCCGAAATGATCGTAATACCCGGCCAACTGAAGACCTGGTCGAGTACAATCAGCAACTGTAATATGAATGTTATCTTCAGTTCCGAATGATGTGATTTCTTCCAAATCAAATTCTTTAATAATTTTGGTTAAAGTTACTACAGCCATTTTAATACCCTCCGTCTATGTTATTCTAACATATTTCGAGCCGGATTCCGGACTTAATTCAAATAACGTAGCCGAATTATTCACTAAAAAAACGAAAGTTAAGTAAAGCTACGGGAAGTTGAGCCAGGCTGCTGGAAGTTGAGCCAGGATCCCTATAGCAGATGATCAACCACATTCCCGGCAAAGTTTCATTATATAAAAAAAGACGACCGGAACTTATCCTATTGTCGTCTTCATTTGGAGGCACCATCCAGACTCGAACTGGAGAATAAAGGTTTTGCAGACCTCTGCCTTACCACTTGGCTATGGTGCCAATATGAGATTGACCGCCTATATGACGGTCAATCGATGGAGCGGGATACGAGATTCGAACTCGCGACTTTCACCTTGGCAAGGTGACACTCTACCACTGAGTTAATCCCGCAAATTGGTGACCCGTAGGAGAATCGAACTCCTGTCTCAGCCGTGAAAGGGCCGTGTCTTAGCCGCTTGACCAACGGGCCAAATTGGTAGCGGTAGTCGGATTCGAACCAACGACACTGCGGGTATGAACCGCATGCTCTAGCCAACTGAGCTATACCGCCATTGTTTTGCGTTTGAGCGCTTGATCATTTTATCAGGTCTCATTCGCTTTGTCAATACTTTTCAAATCCTTTTTAAGTATTGTTACGGTATCGTTGACAACCTTCGCTACAAAGCTCTTGTATGTTAACACACAAGAGCTTTTACTGTCAAGAGTTGCCTTACCAGCAATGCGATAATGATAATTATTTTGAAATTTTTATTCGTATCAATAACTTGCCAGATCTCCGCAACCGTTTTCCGCGACCAGATCAGCCAAAGTAATTTGCGTCCCCGGCAAGCTATATACTATAGTTTCTTTTTTCGTCTCTAATGAAGCTTCACTTTGCAAGTCGTTGAGCAGTTTGTGAATAAACTCAACGTTGGTCAAGGTGATTCCTGCTTGCATCCTTGTGTATCTGATCGCCCGATCGATTAACTTAGGCTCAGTGCCATAGTGACGCGCAACATCTAAATACACACCTTTGCTGAAGTTCGTTAAATTGCCCTTGTTGACTATCAGATGAAAAATAATCTCACGCAAAAATTCAGTACCTTTCAATTCTTCTCGCAGGCCATAGGAATTTAAAGCACGATTAATTAACTTAAGCAGTCGCTTTTGTGACTCACTTTGTGTGTTACGGCGATGTCTCAAGTGATCGTTAATTTCCGAAATTTGGCGAGCTACGTGATAGCCACCTTGCCTTCCGTCCAGTAAAAAGCTCATCTCTCCGCTCTTTTCCCAACAACTGATCATACCTTTACGCTCAAGAATAGAGGTTAAGCGACCGAGCATATCGCGGTCACTTGCAGCTACATAAAATTTGATACTGTCGAAAGGATTTTCATCATTAGTCTTGATCATGGTACACCTCCATAAATTAATAAATATAGACGCTTCATAATGCGCAACTACATTTTGCCAATATTCAAGCGACAAAACAATACAAAAATAGATCAAAAAAGCGACAAAAAGCGACAAAAGAGCCCGATATATCAAGCATAATTGGACTTTTTTCTATTATTAAAACAACTTTAAGCATTTCTTGCACCGCAGTTACAAAAAAGTTTTGTTGTCGATAACCGCATTACTGCACCAAATAAAATTAATAGAACTTTCTAAGTAATAATGGAGCAAAGCGAAATAATGAAGGAACAAATGAAAGTAATAAAAAAGTTGTCCACCCGACAGGATGGACAACTTGCAAAATGCAGATAATAAAAAGTAGATACAAATGTGATTACTTGATCTCCACTTCAGCTCCAGCCTCTTTAAGTTTAGCGGCACAAGCTTCAGCATCCTCTTTGCTGACATTCTCTTTAACGGCTTTGGGAGCCTCATCTACAACAGCCTTAGCTTCCTTCAAGCCCAAACCGGTAATTTCACGTACAGCCTTGATAACATTGATCTTAGCCTGTCCAGCTGATTTAAGAACAACAGTGAATTCTGTTTGCTCAGCCGCAGCAGCGGGGGCATCACCAGCAGGACCTGCAGCAACAACAGCCGCAGCCGCAGAAACACCGAACTCATCTTCCAAGGCCTTTACCAATTCAGACAACTCCAAAACGCTGAGGGTCTTAACTTCTTCTACAAATTTCGCAACTTTTTCGCTAGCCATTTTTTACCTCCAATAGCAATAAACAATATTATTCAGCAACAGGAGCAGTCTCCTCGGTTGCCTGAGCTTCGGCCGGCGCTTCGCCGCCCAGCTTGCTGATTTCATTAATAACACGAGCCAAACCTGAAATAGGTGAAGCCAAAGTAAATACCAACTGAGTAAGCAATGTTTCACGTGACGGAATAGCAGCAAGGCGCTCAACAACGTCTAAACCGATTGCTTTACCCTCAGTTGCACCGCCCTTTATTTCGAGCAGTTCAAATTTCTTACTAAAATCCTTGATAACCTTTGCGGGCGCGACAGGATCGTTATCAGAGTAAGCTACGGCGGTCGGTCCATTAAAGACCTCCTCCAAACCTTCGATTCCCGCTTCCCTAACAGCCAACGTAGCCATCGTGTTCTTTACAACCTTGTAATGAACACCCGCTTCACGCAGAGCCTTACGCAACTCAGTATCCTGCGCAACGGTTAAACCGCGATAGTTGGCAACTATCAAAGTTTGAGCGTTCTTGAAAGCTTCGGCAAGCTTGCTCACTTCAGCTTTTTTAAGCTCTAGAATTTTCGCACTAGGCATATTTTTCCTCCTTATCTCCAAAAATAAAGTGCCCCTCGGACAAACATCGAGGGACACTGAAAATTCAAAATGTACCTCGGTAGGATTTATGGACACCTACTGTCTTCGGTTCTAAAAAATTATAAGATAAAACTTACAAATTTACAAGCGTTAACCGAGCAACCTAGATGAATTCAGCTTGATGGCTGGACCCATTGTAGTGGTCAGCACTGCGCTCTTAATGTACTGCCCTTTGGCAGCAACCGGCTTGGCCTTAATGATAGCCTCCATCAAAGCCATATAGTTGGCCAGCAACTTTTCGTTTCCAAAAGAAGCTTTACCGATAGGACAGTGAATAATGTTCGTTTTATCCAAACGATACTCAATTTTACCAGCTTTGATCTCATTTATTGCTTTAGTAACATCCATACTGACGGTGCCAGCCTTGGGGTTAGGCATTAAACCCTTAGGGCCTAAAACCTTACCTAAACGGCCAACAACACCCATCATATCCGGTGTAGCAACTACAACGTCAAAATCAAACCAGTTTTCAGCAGTGATCTTGGTAACCAAATCTTCGGCGCCAACATAATCAGCACCAGCAGCCTTTGCCTCATCAGCTTTTGGCCCTTTAGCAAAAACTAAAACGCGAATTGTTTTACCAGTTCCATGCGGCAAGACAACTGCGCCACGTACCTGTTGATCAGCGTGACGTGAGTCAACACCCAGCCGGACATGTAACTCTACAGTCTCATCAAACTTGGCTTTGGCAATTTGCGGAATCAAAGCTACAGCTGCGGAAGGATCGTAGACAGTATTGCGATCCACAACTTGAGCTGCGGCGGAATATCTTTTTCCTCTTTTCATATCTACTCTCCTTATTTCTCAACTACAATTCCCATGCTGCGAGCCGTACCGGCGACCATTCTAGCGCAAGATTCAACATCAGCGGCATTGGTATCAACCAATTTAATTTCAGCTATTTTCAAACAATCTTCCCAACTGATTTTAGCAACCTTGTCACGGTTAGGCTTGCCTGAACCGGACTCAATCTTACATGCTTTTTTCAGCAATACCGGAACCGGTGGGGTCTTGGTAATAAAAGAGTAGCTACGATCGGCGTAAACAGTAATAACAACCGGAATAACCAAACCGGCATCCTTTGCTGTTCTTTCGTTAAACTCCTTTACAAACTGGGCAATGTTAATACCATGTTGTCCAAGAGCTGGTCCGACCGGTGGTGCAGGTGTGGCTTTACCTGCTGGAATTTGAAGTTTTACATAACCGGAAATTTTCTTTGCCATATTTCCACCTCCCAATAATATTTCAAAGTCGAATTTTAATCGACAGTGATCCAAACTTATAGCAATCTAAGCACTTGCGTAAATTCGAGTTCTACCGGAGTTTCACGCCCAAACATAGAAACCAAAACACGTACTTTTTTCTTTTCCATATTTATTTCTTCGACAGTTCCAATAAAACTCTCAAGCGGTCCATTGATAACTTTGACAGAATCGCCTACAGCATAGTCGATGACCGGATCCCAATCTTTCAGCAAACCCATAATTGCCAGTTCTTCTTCCGAAAGAGGTACTGGTTTGTTCGGGCCGACGAAACCAGTAACACCACGCGTATTTCGCACTATGTACCACATCTCATCCGTCAAAATCATTTTAACCAATACGTACCCAGGATACAGCTTTTTTTGAACGACCTTTTTTTTGCCATCCTTAATCTCCACCTGTTCTTCGACAGGGACGGAAACTTCTTGGATATAATCCTGCAAACCGCGGTTTTCAACGATTTGCTCCAAAGTATCTTTCACCTTGTTTTCATAACCGGAATATGTATGAATCACATACCACAAAGCTGTATTTGTATCATTTGTTTCATTTGTACTCATTTTGAAGCTCCGGTCGTCTCTGCCGGTTGATCAGGCAAGGTCTGAGTAGGCATAACATTTGCAGCTGATGGAGTGGGGACAGTATCTGCGGCAGCCGGAAGTCTATTCGGTTTAACAGATTTATCACCATGGAATCCGATTAAATTCAAACCACCATAAACTAAGGTGTCAACAATCCATATCAACAGGGCAAACGCCACGGTCAGCACAACAACAGCCGCCACCGTACGGACAGTCTTTTCTTTATCCGGCCAAGCAACACGTTTTAATTCTGCTTTCAAATCGCCGAAAAAATTCTTTTTGGCCGATTTATTTTTCAAATTTTGTTTTTTGTTTTCTTTGTTATCTGCCATTGCATCCTCCGTTCGCCGGCTTTAGCACACTCAGCTATTATTTTGTTTCCCGATGTGCTGTATGTGTACGGCAGAATCTGCAATACTTCTTAATTTCTAGTCTCTCCGGATCATTTTTCTTGTTTTTCTTAGTGCTATAATTGCGTTGTTTGCACTCAGTACAAGCCAGAATGATCTTTTCGCGTGGACTGGCTTTTGCCATGAGAACACCTCCTATATGGAAAATTACACAAAAAAATAGTGCTTTCGATAAGCATTGAAAATTTTACCATTTTTTACCCACTCATGTCAAGCTCTATATAAATCTGAATCGCGTCTATATCTTTTGAACTTTGGGCATCAAGGCCTAAAGCAAACACGGCTTATTATTATCACTTATGATAGCTCTCCCCATTTTGTATTTTAAACGAGCGATAAATTTGCTCCAATAGTATTACCCTGGTTAATTGGTGGGGAAATGTCAATGCTGAAAGTTTCAACTTTACGGCTGCTTTTTTTCGCAGAATTTCGGAAACTCCATTAGAACCGCCGATTAAAAAATACAAGTGTGCACCTGACATTTCCATCCAGCTCTGCATTTTTTGTGCCAAATTAAGAGAATCATATTCATGTCCCTGCAGATCACATAATACGGCAAAAGCTGAGCTAGGTAAACGTTTCAGAACCTCTTCCGCCTCCTTCTGCAAAATCAATTCCAAAGGTAATGTATCTTTAAAATCATTCGTTTCGACTATTTCAACTTCTGCAAACTTACTTATACGTTTGGCATACATTTCCACAGCCGCTTTGAGCCAAGGCTCCTTTAGTTTACCTACACAAACTAAGCTAATCTTCAAAACACAATTTTCCTTTTTCGTTTATTTTGTATTCCATTGTATCATAACGCGGCGCACAAAATACCTCCACTTGATCGCCCACATTTATCCCCGCCTGAGCAAAATAACTACGTACAACGAGCATGGCCAGTTCCGGAAAATTGTTGTTCAGTGACAAATGGGTAAGAACAAAATTGCAACAACCGTTGTTATATAATCGGTACAAAAACTCTGCCGTCTGAGAATTGGATAGATGACCGCGGTCACTCATAATTCTCATTTTCAAAGGGTAAGAATAAGATCCCCCCAAAAGCATCTCCTGGTCATAGTTGGCCTCCAGGAAAAATATATCGAACTTCTCTGTATCAGCCAAAATTTCCCACTCAGGAGTTATGACCCCGGTATCGGATACTACAGCAACTTTTAAACCACCACAAGAAACCGTAAAGGCAACCGGCTCAGTTGCATCATGCGAAATTGCAACAGCCTTAACCGCAAAGCCGGCGAGATCTATCTCACTTTGAGCGGCAATGATCCTCCATTTCTGCTTCTCTGGATGCCTCATTTTGCTTTCCAACGCGCCTTTGGTACCATTAGTGATGAAAATCGACGCCTTAAAGTTGTTGGCAATTGCTTCCAAGCCCTTGACGTGGTCGCTATGTTCGTGAGAGATAAATATGCCTAAAATTGAAATATCTTGCAAACCAAGCTCTGCTAATTTCATTTTTAAACTTCGCAAAGACAACCCTGCATCAATGAGTACAGCTTCCCTCCGATTTAAAAAAAGGTACGAATTGCCACTGCTGCCGGAAACTAAGGAAAAAATACGCATCTTTACCTATTCAGCCGGACGATGCTCTATTTTCGCACCAAGTTTCATCAATTTCTGAACAAAATTTTCATAGCCACGCTGAATGACGTGAATATCATAAATTTCCGTTTTCCCTTGAGCTATTAAACCCGCCAAAACCATGGCTGCTCCTGCACGCAAGTCACGCGCTCTGACGCAAGCGCCGGTAAGTTTCGCCGGACCGCTTATCAAAGCAACTTTGCCTGAAATCGTTATATTCGCCCCCATCTTCTTAAGCTCATCAATGTATTGAAAACGATTGTCCCAGATAGTTTCGTACATCTTGCTCTGACCTTCCGCCAAACACAGCAGTGCCACTGTCTGAGGTTGTAAATCAGTAGGGAAACCGGGATAAGGCATCGTCTTAAAGACTGCAGGATTAATATGCCGCCGCCTATCACTATAAACTCGTATTGACGATTCGCCGATCTCAATACCGATACCCATTTCAACCAACTTTGCTGTCAACGGATCCATGTGACGCGGAATTAAATTAGTGACAATAACATCACCTCTGGTCATCGCGGCCGCCAACATAAATGTTCCAGCCTCAATCTGATCAGGGATAATTGAGTATGTGTTATTACCCGGCAAAACAGGAACGCCTACTATACGTATAGTATCGGTACCAGCCCCTTTAATATTTGCACCCATAGTGTTCAAAAAATTTGCTACATCTACGATATGCGGCTCACGGGCAGCGTTTTCTATAGTTGTCGTTCCTTTAAGCTTAGCGGCGGCAATCATCAAATTAATGGTAGCTCCAACGCTTACCTGATCAAAAAATATGCTGCCTCCGCGCAAACTGCTGCCACCTTCAATTGCAAAAATGCCATCGTCAATCGTAACCTTGGCTCCCATAGCTTCGAAACCTTTTTTATGCAGATCAATCGGCCTTGTACCGAAATCACATCCACCCGGAAAAGACATGATTACTTTACCGAACCGACCAAGCAAAGCACCTTGCAGGTAGTAAGAAGCCCGGATACTACGCGTTTTTTCATTAACAGCTTCAAAAGAATTTATCGTTGTCGGATCAAGATCCAATGCTCCGGCATTGAAAGATACGCCTGCACCTAAGCCTTTACAAATATCAAGTAAAACTTTTATATCCGCTATATCTGGCACGTTTTCAATATGACACGGACCGTCCAAAAGCATGGCAGCAGCAACAATTCCCAACGCTGCATTTTTTGATCCGCTGACTGCAACTGTACCATGCAACCTGGTTCCACCTGTCACAACATATGTCTCTGTATTGTTCATCAAATTACCTTCCCGTAGTCAATTCGCAAATAAATAGAGTTTCAAGCCGCAAGCTGTTAAATCATAAATCGTGATTCATTTCAGACTCATGGCAGTCGGCATTTGCTTCACCATCATTCTTATGTTTATCTGCCTTGGCAGATTTCACAACAACATGAAAACTGCTTTTTTCAGAAGACTGACGATATTCCTTATCGACGGTTGAATCCGCTGATACTGTTGATATTTTTGCTACTTTTTCTACTTTTGCCACTTTTCCTACTTTTGCGCTGCCTGAGCCGGAGCTATTGACGGAATCGCCTTTATGATTCTTAACCGGCGTAACACCGAATACCATGGTTTCATCTGCACCTTTACCCCCACTCCCCAACGCACTATTGGGCAAATCTTTTGATTCATTCTCATAAGAAGTGCTAGTCTCAGCATTGGAGGGAGCCTCACATTTCTCATCTTTGCTTCCACGGTTACTCGGCTTTATTTCAGACAGTTCAATCTGTCGTGTTTCAGTTGAATCAATATTGTGTTCTCCCTCAGTACGTGTGCTATCGGAAACGATCGTTGAATCAGTTTGCGGTACAACTTTTGCCACTGCCGTTGATACTCCGTCACCGCCAGATTCAATTTTGTACTGACGCAAAAATTCCTCGGCATCCTTGTCAGATATTTCTGCCAGAGAACTTGGATCATTTGGAACCCCCATTTGTTCACAAATAAAATCCTGCGCAAGCTTAAATATTATCGGCAACTGGACTCCAAAGCGTCCAATCTTTCGCTTTGCTATGGCCTCTTCCATAACCTTGTAAGCTACCGGCAAGTATAATGTGAATTCCGATCCGGCATTGCTTGCACTGCTAACCGTAATTCTTCCGTTATGCAAATCCGCCAATTCTTTGGCTATAGACAAACCCAAACCAGTTCCACCAAGTACAGAAGAACCACTGTTGTCCACCCTATAAAACCTGTTAAAAATAAGAGAAAGGCTTTCCTTAGGTATACCTATTCCGGTATCAATTACTTTTAGGAACACCTCTTCCCCTAAAGAATTTAAAAATACGCTTACCCTTCCGGTATTGGGGGTATATTTAATAGCATTTTCTATTAAATTGAAAATAATTCTTTCCAAAGAAGAACGCTCGGCGAAGACCAACGGAATAGTTCCAGAAACAGCAAGGTCCAGATTTATATCCTTTGCCTTAGCATTTATTTGCATCGTTTCACAACAATACTTTACCAAATGAGCAAGATCTATTTCCGTCATCAACGGACAAATAGCCTTATTGTCAAGGGAATTTAATAATGAAAGGTTTGCAACCAACTTCTTCATGCGAATTCCATCGGAATAAATTCGCTGAATATCCCCTGTCACCTCTTCTATGGTCTTTTCTTTGAGTCTCCAATTAAGCAGACTTTCAGAATAAGTTATGATAGTATTCAGCGGCGTTTTCAGCTCATGAGAAACATTGGAAACAAACAATGTGCGCTGTTTATCAAGATTTTCACGTTGGGTAATATCGTAAAGAGAAACAATTCTCATTCCACCAGAGTTCGAAAACATATCATGGATGCATATGGTAAAACTTCTGCCGGCTCGCGAATAAACGGCTGTAGGCAGACTCTTGCCTAAAACATAAGCAGTCAAAAGCCCATTATCCGTACCGAACATAGATAAAAACTCGTTTAAGTTTTTGCATTCATTTATGCCGTCACCCAACATGTTAAGTGCGGTTTTGTTACAATATAGCTTGATGTCTTCAGAGCTAAAAACAATAGTCCCCAACTCTATATCATCCATAATATCAACGAAATCGGAAGGCTTTAAATCACCAGTATTACTTTGACCATCCGTACCCGATTCCTGATTCGCAGGCGGCAAATGTTCATCTGCAGGTAAAGAAACTTGACTGTCATTTCGATGAAAAAGAAGCCAAACCCCAAATACAGTAAAGCCTAAAAAAAGGCCAATCAAAAAGGCTACTACCAAAAAAGGCCAACCAAAAACAAAGTCACCCAATCGAAGAGACAAAAAGAGCTTTAGCATGTAAAATTCCTACTCCGTAGCACCGGGATTTTCAAAATAATATCCAACCCCACGTCTTGTTAAAATATATTTATAGTTATTTTGAGTATCGCCCTCAATTTTTTCGCGCGTTCTACGAACAGTTACATCAACGGTACGTACATCACCGTAATACTCGTAACCCCAAACTCTTTCCAAAAGCTGTTCACGAGTAAAAACTTCGCCAGGATGCTGGGCAAGAAAACTTATCAACTCAAATTCACGCAAGGTAAGATTGATAACACAGCCGTTACGCCTCAATTCAAAAGAACGGAGATCAATGATAAATTCACCAAATTCAATAGTCGAACTAATGATGGCCTGTTCCTGATCAACAAAACCCATCCTCCGCAAAGTCGCTTTGACCCTAGCTAGAACTTCACGAACACTAAAAGGCTTTGTTATATAATCATCCGCACCGAGTTCAAGACCGATTACTTTATCAACTTCCTCACTTTTAGCAGTTATCATGATAATCGGTACACTGGAAGATTGCCTAATCTTTTTGCATACATCAACTCCGTTCATACGCGGAAGCATGCAGTCAAGCAGGATCAAATCAGGTTTATCAGACAAAGCAGAATTGTATGCAGTAACCCCGTCAAAAGCAGTTATAACATGATATCCCTCACGCTCAAGATTGTCCTTAAGCAAATCAACGACATTTATCTCGTCATCAACAACGAGAATCTTCTGATCCATAAGCACCTCCTAGTTTGAATATATTATAACATGCTGGTAATCGTGTGGAAAGTATTAAAAAAGCTCTTGGTGATTAGCCAAGAGCTTTTATATAATCCGGCAGCTTCCTATTTTACCAAGCCGTTACCAGCTAAGTATCTTCGGCACTAGAGAGCTTAACTACTGTGTTCGGAATGGGAACAGGTGTGGCCTCTCCGCTATCACCACCGGAATTGTTGAGGTTGTACCCTCAAGACTGCATAAGCTACTGAGTTGTCTGAGTCTTCATTCTGTCTGGTTCAACGTTGAACCAACGTGCTTGTGGTCAAGTTTTCGACCTATTAGTATCAGTCCGCTTCATACATTACTGTACTTCCACTCCTGACCTATCAACCTTGTTGTCTTCAAGGGGTCTTAACCTTTCGGTGGGAAATCTTATCTTAAGGAGGGCTTCACACTTAGATGCTTTCAGCGTTTATCCCTGCCCAACTTAGCTACCCAGCTATGCCACTGGCGTGACAACTGGTTCACCATAGGTTGGTCCATCCCGGTCCTCTCGTACTAGGGACAGCACCTTTCAAATTTCCTACGCCCACGATAGATAGGGACCGAACTGTCTCACGACGTTCTGAACCCAGCTCGCGTACCACTTTAATCGGCGAACAGCCGAACCCTTGGGACCTTCTTCAGCCCCAGGATGTGATGAGCCGACATCGAGGTGCCAAACCTCCCCGTCGATGTGAACTCTTGGGGGAGATCAGCCTGTTATCCCCAGGGTAACTTTTATCCGTTGAGCGACGGCAATTCCACTTTCTACCGCCGGATCACTAAGTCCTACTTTCGTATCTGCTCGACCTGTGTGTCTCGCAGTCAGGCTACCTTATGCCTTTACACTCGTTGCATGATTTCTAACCATGCTGAGGTAACCTTTGAGCGCCTCCGTTACCTTTTAGGAGGCGACCGCCCCAGTCAAACTGTCCGACTGCCATTGTCCTGTAACCGGATTACGGCTAACAGTTAGAAACTCAGTATCGTCAGAGTGGTATCCCAACAGTGACTCCCCATCTGCTGACGCCTATGGTTCATAGTCTCCCACCTATCCTGTACAAACAATACCGAATCCCAGTAACAATCTACAGTGAAGCTCCATGGGGTCTTTCCGTCTAGTCGCGGGTAACTTGCATCTTCACAAGTACTACAATTTCACCGGGTACGTTGTTGAGACAGTGCCCAAATCATTACGCCATTCGTGCGGGTCAGAACTTACCTGACAAGGAATTTCGCTACCTTAGGACCGTTATAGTTACGGCCGCCGTTTACTGGGGCTTAAGTTCACTGCTTCTCTTGCGATAACAGATTCCCGTGACCTTCCAGCACCGGGCAGGCGTCAGCCCCCATACTTCATCTTTCGATTTAGCGGAGACCTGTGTTTTTGCTAAACAGTTGCTTGGGCCTATTCACTGCGGCCTCTTCTCAGAGGCACCCCTTCTTGCGAACTTACGGGGTTAATTTGCCGAGTTCCTTAACAACGCTTCTCCCGCTCGTCTTAGGATTCTCTCCTCATCCACCTGTGTCGGTTTACGGTACGGGTACCTCTCCACTCGATAGCAGCTTTTCTCGTCAGTGTGGAATCACATATTTCGGTACTTGTTTTCCCTACGCATCACGCTTTCAAATCAACTAACGTACTTTACTATTAGTCTCTCTACTTCGCTTGCACGAGCATTTCCTGCAGCTCGCTTATGCTATCCTCCTGCGTCCCTGCCTCTCTCAAACGTGGATCGGTAGTTCAGGAATGTCTACCTGATATCCATCGACTACGCCTGTCGGCCTGGCCTTAGGTCCCGACTGACCCTGGGAGGACGACCCTTCCCCAGGAAACCTTGGATTTTCGACGGCAAAGATTCTCACTTCGCTCTCGTTACTTATTCCTACATTCTCACTACTGATACATCCACATGTCCTTCCGGTCATGCTTCTTCTGCTTACAGTACGCTCCCCTACCAACCTTCGGTTCCGTAGCTTCGGTATACAGTTTAGCCCCGTTAATCTTCGGCGCAGGTTCACTCGACTAGTGAGCTATTACGCACTCTTTTAATGAGTGGCTGCTTCTAAGCCAACATCCTAGCTGTTTTAGCATACCCACATCCTTTTCCACTTAACTGTAATTTTGGGACCTTAGCTGACGGTCTGGGCTGTTTCCCTTTTGACAATGGCACTTATCTGTCACTGTCTGACTCCCACGTATATCTATGCGGCATTCGGAGTTTGATAAGGTTCGGTAACCTGGTAAGGCCCCTAGCCAATTCAGTGCTCTACCTCCGCTAGACTCGACGTAAGGCTAGCCCTAAAGCTATTTCGGGGAGAACCAGCTATCTCCGGGTTCGATTGGAATTTCTCCGCTATCCACAAGTCATCAAAACCTTTTTCAACAGATACTTGTTCGGTCCTCCATGACGTTTTACCGTCACTTCAACCTGCTCATGGATAGGTCACCCGGTTTCGGGTCTATAACAGCTAACTTTACGCTCTATTAAAGCTCGGTTTCCCTTCGGCTCCGGACCTCTAGTCCTTAACCTCGCTAACTGCCATAACTCGTAGGACCGTTCTACAAAAAGTACGCTGTCGAGCTTTAACGCTCTTCAACTGCTTGTAAACACAGGGTTTCAGGTTCTTTTTCACTCCCCGTCAGGGGTTCTTTTCACCTTTCCTTCACAGTACTGCTTCACTATCGGTTACCATGTAGTATTTAGGCTTGGAGGGTGGTCCCCCCGGCTTCCCACAAGATTCCTCGTGTCTCGTGGTACTCTGGTGCTGCTAGCCTCACTCAGATTTTCGTGTACGCGACTATTACGCTCTTTGGTCTCGGCTTTCCATCCGCTCATTCCACTAATCCTTGCTTTGACTTGTTGCAGTCCACAACCCCGCATAACCGAAGTCATACGGTTTGGCCTCTTCCGCTTTCGCTCGCCACTACTTACGGAATCTCGGTTGATTTCTCTTCCTGTGGGTACTTAGATGTTTCAGTTCCCCACGTCTCCCCAGTATGCACTATTTATTCATGCAGACTTGATCGGGAATTTACCCCGATCGGGTTGCCCCATTCGGATATCTACGGATCCGGATATTTGCTCCTCCCCGTAGCTTTTCGCAGCTTGTCACGTCCTTCATCGGCTCATGGTACCAAGGCATTCGCCCTGTGCTCTTTGTAACTTGACCTTATTGGTTCTCAAAGTTTTTCTTTTTTCCGTCGTTCCAGACACTTATGAATGAAGTTCCTCAGACTCGCTTTCAACTTGTACTTTAGTACTTTTGCTGAATTTGCAAGACCATTTTTTACTTCATTATGTCTTTTACTCAGTCATTATTTCTTATGCAGTTTTCAAGGTACATCGCGGCTTGCTGCCGTACAATGGTGGAGACAACGAGAATCGAACTCGTGACCTCCTGCTTGCAAGGCAGGCGCTCTCCCAGCTGAGCTATGCCCCCATACGGCATTCAGGTACAGACCCTGAAGATTGAATAGTGAGTTAGCAAAAACAATTGTCATCTTGCGATGATCGACCTGAACTCTGTTGAATCGTTATTCAACATGTTCTCCTTAGAAAGGAGGTGATCCAGCCGCACCTTCCGATACGGCTACCTTGTTACGACTTCACCCCAATTATCGGTCCCACCTTCGGCAGCGTCCCCCTTGCGGTTAGACTACTGACTTCGGGTGTTACTGACTCTCATGGTGTGACGGGCGGTGTGTACAAGGCCCGAGAACGTATTCACGGCAGTATGCTGACCTGCCATTACTAGCAATTCCGGCTTCATGCAGGCGAGTTGCAGCCTGCAATCCGAACTGAGACTACATTTGGGGATTTGCTTCGCCTCGCGACGTCGCTGCTCTCTGTTGTAGCCATTGTAGTACGTGTGTAGCCCAGGATATAAGGGGCATGATGATTTGACGTCATCCCCACCTTCCTCCGTTTTATCAACGGCAGTCTCGCCTGAGTGCCCAACTAAATGATGGCAACTGGCAATAGGGGTTGCGCTCGTTGCGGGACTTAACCCAACATCTCACGACACGAGCTGACGACAACCATGCACCACCTGTCTCCTTGTCCCCGAAGGGAATTATGTATCTCTACATCGTTCAAGGGATGTCAAACCCTGGTAAGGTTCTTCGCGTTGCGTCGAATTAAACCACATACTCCACTGCTTGTGCGGGCCCCCGTCAATTCCTTTGAGTTTCAACCTTGCGGCCGTACTCCCCAGGTGGATTACTTATTGTGTTAACTCCGGCACAGAAGGGGTCGATACCTCCTACACCTAGTAATCATCGTTTACGGCGTGGACTACCAGGGTATCTAATCCTGTTTGCTACCCACGCTTTCGCGCCTCAGCGTCAGTTACTGTCCAGATAGCCGCCTTCGCCACTGGTGTTCCTCCTAATATCTGCGCATTTTACCGCTACACTAGGAATTCCACTATCCTCTCCAGCACTCAAGACCAACAGTATCAGATGCAGTTCCCGAGTTAAGCTCGGGGATTTCACATCTGACTTATCAGCCCGCCTGCACGCCCTTTACACCCAGTAAATCCGGATAACGCTCGCCACCTACGTATTACCGCGGCTGCTGGCACGTAGTTAGCCGTGGCTTGTTTTTCAGGTACCGTCATTTGTTTCTTCCCTGATCAAAGAAGTTTACAACCCGAAGGCCTTCATACTTCACGCGGCGTTGCTGGGTCAGGCTTTCGCCCATTGCCCAATATTCCCCACTGCTGCCTCCCGTAGGAGTCTGGGCCGTGTCTCAGTCCCAATGTGGCCGATCAACCTCTCAGTTCGGCTACCGATCGTCGCCTTGGTGGGCCGTTACCTCACCAACTAGCTAATCGGACGCGAGTCCATCTTTCACCGGATTTCTCCTTTAATCGCTCTGAGATGCCTCAATGCGATGTCATGCGCCATTAGCAACGGTTTCCCGTTGTTATTCCACTGTGAAAGGCAGGTTCCTCACGCGTTACTCACCCGTCCGCCACTAAGCTTTAATTCTGTGCAAGCACTTCCTCAAAGCTCCGTTCGACTTGCATGTGTTAAGCACGCCGCCAGCGTTCATCCTGAGCCAGGATCAAACTCTCAAATCAAAATTTGAGAGCCTTTTGGCTCTTAGTTTACTTATTTTTTACTCTAGAATTAACTAAAGTCCGTTTTTGCTTGTTTGTTCTTCACTATTCAATTTTCAAGGTCCGTTCCTTGCTCTCGCAAGGCGCTCATCTATAATAACCCTTCTCGTCTTCCTTGTCAACACTTTTTTCGCCCTTTTCTCCTCCATTTTTCCTTCCTTCCGTGCGTTTCATGTTTTCCTATAATTTATCAATTTGTCTGCCAATTCGTTCTCTCTTAAGCGCAACATTTGAGTTACTCCAGATTTACGGTTATATTCCTCATTAACACAGATTTTTATATATGGCTTTTTAGCTTTCTTTTACTACATGCCTTTGCTAATCCTTTTCACCATCGCCTTCTACTTTTCCGCCTTCCCTGTGCTTTCTATTTACATAATGTCCATGCCTTATCCTCCAGTTTTTCTCCGCTCTCTTGGTGTAGCCATTTTAATTTATTTTACATCTATAATCTGTTGCAAATCAGGAATTATTGCAAATCGGGGATTCCTGGCAAATCGGGAGATTATCATTGGTGGCTCATAGTGTTTTGTTTTCATTTTATTTCTTGACAATATTTTTCCACTTACTTATAATAAACAGCCGTATTAGTTGCGGTAGTTATATTATAATTTTTATCATAACCACAGGTTAAATTGTGACTTGTTATAAAATAAAATTCACCTTTTTGTAGCTTTTCGCTCGCCGAGGCAAAACGGAGTCAATTATATGAATAATTTCAATTTAAAACGTTCTTCCCAACACAGCTCAGCGGTTTTCAATCAGAAAATTCTTCATCCAAGTCGCAAACATGCCGCCCAAGTAAAAAAGCCCAAGCATATCACGGCATTAACGTTTTTGGTTACATTTTGTTCGCTACTAATTCTGGCCAGTTTTTTTCTACCTAAATTTTGGAACACTCTGTACAGCCTATTGCACCGTTCTGCTTTTTACATCTGTGACGATAATAATTTTGCTCAAGATGGAGGAAAAAATTCTACATTTTTTCACTCCGGCTCACAAATTGGCGCACCGTTTAAAGGTGAAGTAAAATTAACACAAGATCAGCTGAATCGAATGGTAGATCTCAACCTTAATCCCAGCGATGAAAATGTGCAAATAAATTTATCTATTATGGCTGAAAATGATACCAGGGTTAATGAGCTAGTTCAAAATCAATCGCAATTGCCGGCAGGCATGTTGCGATTGGCAGCAAAAAATGAGGCTTTCGGTTTTGTATATCAATATATTAAATTACAGAATGCCGACCTCGATGAGATAGAATCAGCAAGCTGCCGTCCCGGTCCGAGTCAACTTGGGAAACATGATCTGCCGGATGGGCATCGTCTTAGCATTCCTTACTACTTACAATGGGACAATCGCTGGGGCTATAAAAGCTACGCAGGCAGCGTTATCGGAACCTATGGCTGCGGGATAACCTGCATGGCCGGTGTTTTAAGTTATCTTAGCGGTGATCCGAACATTATGCCTGATGATTTGGCTGTCCTGTCACATTCATTGCGTACCGACAATTCCGGCACAGATATAAGTTTTATTACATCGGCTGCAGTTAATTATGGGTGCCTAGCCAGCGGGATACCTATCGACAGCGGAAAATGGCGAGAATCAATTAACCGCGGTAATCCGATCATATTAAATGTCGGCCCAGGTAATTTTACCTCTACAGGTCACTACATAACTATCATAGGCTATACAGATCAAGAAAATTTTATAATTTACGATCCGGCTAGCCCATTAAACACCTCTCGGCTTTGGTCAATAAGTACTTTGAAAAAGCAGAATGCTTTGGCCTGCTGGGAAATCAGTAAGGCAAACTAACAGCATAAATAAAAAACAACGGCTTTGGTATCTACCACCTTGCCGCTGTTTTTCTTATCGATCGTTATTGGCCAAGTCATCAGTCATCAGTCGTCAGTCGTCATCCGTCTCGGGTACAGAAGTAGTTCCTTCAGCGACCTGACCATCTGACAGCCCTAGATCCACTGTGTCGGGAATCACATCCGGCTTTTCATTAGGCTGTTCGTCGTCATGTTGAACTACAGCCAGATCGACTATCTGCCCGGCTGTACGCATCAGCCTGACTCCCTTGGTTACTCGGCTCAAAATAGGAATTTCTTTGGTTGCCACCCGTATTACTATGCCTGCGTCATTTATTATTATGATGTCATCTTCATCATTAATCGAGGCGATGCCGGCCAAATCTCCAGTTTGTTCGGTAGGTTTGTAGGTAATAAGGCCTTTGCCGCCACGATTTTGAATACGGTATTCATTGAATTCACTTCTTTTGCCATAGCCGTTTTTGCTGATTACCAGCAAGTGTCGTTCTTCATCAACTGCCGCCATTCCAATTACCTTATCAGAATGACGCAACTTTATACCGCTGACGCCGAAAGTATTTCTGCCGGTATTGCGAATATCATTAGTGTCAAAGCGAAGCGAATATCCGCCAGCTGTCGCCAGAATAACTTCCTCATGCAACCGGCTTACTTTTACACCTATGACTTCATCGTCGGGGCGAAGGTTAATCGCAATCAACCCGTTTTTCTGAATATTTGCGTACTCATACAAGGATGTTTTCTTAATCATTCCTCTTGCGGTGGCCATTAGTAGGTAGTCTTCGCGGTTGAATTCGTGTACCGTAATCACCGTTCTGACTTTTTCTCCTTCTACAAGTTGCAACAAGTTGACAATAGCCTGTCCCTTGGCCTGTCGACCAGCTTCGGGGATCTGATAACCTTTAAGGCGAAAAACACGGCCGGTATTAGTAAAGAACAGGAGGTGGTCGTGGGTGGAAGTAGTCACCAGAGTTTCGACGAAATCATCTTCGCGTGTTTGTAAGCCGGAGATGCCCCGTCCACCGCGGTGTTGTTGCTGATAGGTATCAACCGGCTGGCGTTTAACATAACCAAAATGGGTTAAAGTAATAACGACCTCTTCTTCTTTGACCAGTTCTTCGTCCTCGAATTCATCAAGTGAATACGGTTCAATAACTGTTCTGCGTTTATTAGCGTAACGTGTTTTTAAATCGGTCAATTCATCACAAATGACTTGATTTAACAGGCTGCTTTCATTAATTATGCGATTGAAATATTCAATCTTAACTATTAATTCATCCAATTCTTTTTGAAGGCGTTCACGTTCCAAAGCGGTAAGTCGACCGAGTCGCATATCCACGATATGCTGAGCCTGACGTATACTAAAATCAAAGCGTTCGCACAAAGCTTGTTTGGCAGTTTCTTCGTTGGAAGAACTTCTAATGATCCGAATCACTTCGTCGATATTGTCGATGGCCTTGAGCAAGCCTTGAACAATGTGCTGTCTAGCCAATGCTTTGTCGAGATCGAACTTGGTCCTACGAAGTACAACAGATTTTTGATGGGCAATATAGTGGTCGAGGCAATCAAGCAATGTAACAACTTTCGGTTCATAGCGGCCTTGAGCGTCCGGTACAAGTGCCAACATATTTGCATTGAAGTTGTCTTGTAGTTGAGTCATTTTGTATAGCCGGTTGAGAACGACCTGAGGGTTGGCATCACGTTTAAGCTCAATAACAATACGAATTTCTTCGTTTCGATCCGATTCATCTCGGATCATGGAGATACCGTCAATCCTCTTTTCTTTGACTAAATCGGCCATCTTTTCGATCAGTCTAGCTTTATTGACCATGTAGGGCAAATCGTGCACGACAATTTTGTGGCGATTATTGGGCATGTCTTCAATTGATGCCGCTGAACGAACGGTGATTCGCCCTTTGCCGGTGCGATAGGTTTCGCGAATGCCGCTGAGGCCAAGTATGGTTCCGCCGGTCGGGAAATCGGGGCCGGGAAGAATCTCCATTATATCTTCGAGATCGCAATCAGGATTATTAATCCGCATAACAACGGCGTCTATTGTCTCTCCCAGGTTGTGGGGCGGAATATCGGTTGCCATACCTACAGCGATGCCGGTTGACCCATTGACAAGCAGGTTCGGGAATCTAGACGGTAAAACGATTGGCTCCATTTCTTGCTCATCAAAGTTTGGCTTGAAATCAACCGTATTTTTATTTATGTCGCGCATCATTTCAACGGCTATTTTAGTTAAGCGCGCTTCCGTATACCGGTAGGCCGCCGGAGGATCGCCGTCGCGTGATCCGAAGTTGCCATGGCCGTCAACCATGGTATGACGCATGGAAAAATCCTGTGCCAGCCTAACCATAGAGTCATATACAGCTGCATCGCCGTGGGGGTGGAAATGTCCTAGAACATTCCCGACGGTCGTGGCACATTTACGATAAGGTTTGTCAGGCGTAAATCCTTGCGAAAACATCGAAAATAATATACGGCGATGAACTGGCTTAAGTCCATCACGGATGTCCGGTAACGCTCTATCAGAAATTACGCTCATAGCATAGTCAATAAATGATTTGCGCATTTCCTGTTCCAGATCAACCGGAACTATATTATTAATATTGTCACGGAATACAGCATCAACATTGTTGTGCTGAGAGTTGTTATTGTCTTTTGTGGTGGCCATTGCACCCTCCTGATATATCTTAAACGTAAATACAGTTTATTATAGCATAAAACGTCGGAATATTCTCACTTTCGCCGGTTTTACCAGCGGTACGGAAGCAAAATTATTTCGAATAAATTTTTGCTGTGTGGCGAGGAAACTTCGCCGGCGTAGGCTGTTTTTTGCGGAATATAATCAGACAACGTTCATCGTGGGTAAGTGGCAATTCAAACTTGCGGATCGCTTCCGTTTCAGCACCAAGTTCGCGAATTTCAGTCTTTATTTCTGTCATTTCTACTTCGGCAGCCGGTCCTTTCATGGCGACAAAGCAGCCGCCTTGTTTAACCAGCGGAAGGCAAAGCTCGCACAGGATCGGCAGTGGGGCCACTGCTCTGGCTACTGCTAGACTATAGTGTTCTCTATATTTTTTGTCTCGACCTGCATCTTCTGCTCTGGCATGGATGTATCTAACATTATCAACGCTAAGTATTCCGGCCAAATCATTAAGGAAGGCCAGTCGTTTTTTTAAGGAGTCCAACAAGCTCAGTTCTCCTATAGAGGCTAAGGCCTGGACCGGCAAACCGGGGAAGCCTGCGCCAGTTCCGACATCTATCCATCTGTACTGATCTGCCGCATGGGCAGAAGCGAATTTGCTGAACTCGTTTTTCAATAACGGCAACAAAGTAAGGCTGTCGGCAAAATGCTTTACTGCTACATCGATTGGTTCTGTAAGTGCAGTTAAATTCATCATACGATTAGTTTTGATCAGCTCAATCCCATATTTTTTCAGTTTATCTTTGGCTTCGGGGTTGAGTAAAGTTGCCATGTCATTGTCAGCTTCGGCCAGTCTGTCGAGATTAGCACTCAGATTGTCGGCAAAAGTTTCGATTTCAATTGGAGTAAGAGGTGGTTTCATTTTTCTTCTCCGGTTATTTGTCCATGATTTTCGCGTCGTTTTAGCTCGAGATACACTAAAAGAACGGATATATCTGCGGGTGACACGCCGGAAATACGGGCTGCCTGTCCGATCGACATCGGCCTGAATTGGGAAAGTTTTTGTTTGGCTTCGATACGTAAGCCGCCTATATCATTGTAGTCGATTTCAGGGGGTAAAAGCTTTCGTTCCATTTTCCTGAATTTTTCTATTCTTTTTTCTTCTAAAGCGATGTATCCTTGATATTTAATTCTGATTTCCGCTCCGTCTTTAATGACTTGTGGCAGTTCCGGGCGAGTTTGATCAATAGGGGCAAGCTTTTCGTAGCTCATGTTCGGGCGAAGCAACAGTTGAGCCAAAGTTGTGCCGCCTTGCAAAGCCGGTACTCCCTGCTCTGCCAAATAGTCATTTATCGCGGCTGTCCCGGTGACTTTGACTTCGTTTAAGCGTTTTATCTCTTTAGCTATCGCCGCCGCTTTATTCATATACCGGTCCAGTCGTTCTTGGGAATTTAGTCCTAAATTATAGCCTAATTCTATCAGTCGCTCATCGGCGTTGTCTTGGCGCAAAAGCAAGCGGTACTCTGCTCGTGAAGTCATCATTCGATAGGGTTCGTTTGTTCCTTTGGTAACCAGGTCATCAATTAGAACTCCTATATAAGCTTGGTCGCGCGAAAGAACTAGCGGTTGTTGCAGATGGCAGGCACGGGCAGCATTAATGCCGGCGACCAGACCTTGGGCAGCGGCCTCTTCGTAACCTGATGTTCCATTGAATTGTCCGGCCCCGTATAAACCAGCAATCAGGCGAGTTTGTAGATCGTTTTTTAAACAAGTCGGCGGTAAGCAGTCATATTCGATAGCATAGGCTGAGCGTTGAATAACGGCCTCGGCCAAGCCGGGCAAGCTGTGAACTATTTTCAGCTGAACATCTTCGGGGAGGCTGCTTGACAGGCCTTGTAGATACATCTCGGCCGTCGTTTGTCCCATGGGTTCAATAAAAATTTGGTGACGTAGTTTATCCGGGAATCGGACTATTTTATCCTCAATTGACGGACAGTAACGCGGTCCTATTCCCTCGATCTGACCTGAATACAGCGGTGAACGATACAAATTCTCTCGGATTATTTCAGCCGTGTCGCCGGTTGTCCAAGTCAACCAGCAATTCTGTTGTGGCAAAAGGTCTTTTTGGGGTGAGTTCTCATAGTCGAAGGAAAATCGCCACAGGTCTTTATCCGGCGTTTGTGATTCCATTTGTTTGAAATCAACTGAATATTTATTCACCCGTACCGGCGTACCGGTTTTGAAGCGGCGTAGCGGAAGGCCGAGGTTGCGCAAATTTATTGCCAGTTCAGCGGCTGGCTGGGAATTGTCCGGCCCCGAAGCGTAATTGTGTTCGCCGATAAAAACCTTCCCAGCTAAATATGTTCCGGTGGCTATGATGACTTTTTTACATGTAAATATCGCTCCGTTCCTGGTAACGACACCGCTAACTTTTCCGAGTTTGAGGTCTGATTCAATTTCATTTTCGGTTTCAATAAGAATGTTGACGACTTCTGCTTGAAACAAATGAAGATTCGGAACAGTCTCCAAATAGCTTTTCATCGTTTCCTGGTAAAGCCGGCGGTCAATTTGTGCACGCGGCGACTGCACGGCCGGGCCTTTACTGCTGTTGAGCATCCGGTATTGAATCGCACATTTATCGGCGATTTTTCCCATAACTCCACCCAAAGCATCTATCTCACGTACCAATTGGCCTTTAGCAGTACCTCCGATACTTGGATTACACGGTAAATTGGCGACCGCGTCAAGAGTTAAGCTGAACAACACCGTACGGCAACCAAGTTTGGCCGCTGCCACTGCCGCTTCGCAACCGGCATGTCCCGCCCCAATTACAGCAACATCTATAGTATCACTTAAATATGTATTTGATAAACCAAGCGCTTCTTTCAGATTCATCCCGATCACCTGAGCAAATATGATTAAAACCTATTTGCCAACACAAAAGTTAGCAAATATCTCTCGCCAAACTTCATCCGTAACATTTTCGCCGGTTATCTCAGCTAATGTTTCGGCAATATTTTGAAGCATTAAACTGATTATGTCCAACGGTAGTTCTGTCAAATTTCTTTTCAGATCACACATCAATTCGGTCGCTTTTTTTACAATCAAGAAATGTCTTTCCGCAGTCAGCAGAACGCCATCACTATGCAAAATTCTTTCTCCGTTTGAAAACAGCTTGATAATTTGCTTTATCAACTGCTCAATACCTGATTTATCCAAGCCGGAAACCGCAATTGGTGGCAAAAATTCTAGGCCGATCGCGGCATGCGTAGCCTCAATCCGTAAATTTTCCAAATATCTCGGTAAATCCGAGGGATTAAGCAGATCGGCTTTGGAAATCAGTGGAAGAATAGGTGCATTTCCGGAAAAATTTTTCAATTCGGCTAAATCTTCAGACAAGCTTTTACTGTCAGAAGGAAACAGCCAAAGAATAAGATCGGCTTTTTGCATGGCTTTTAAACTACGATCTACCCCCAACCGCTCAACAGTATCCGTGGTTGCACGTAGACCTGCCGTATCGATTACCGTAATGGCATGGCCGCTCAAATTTATTCTTTCTTCAATTGTATCTCGCGTTGTCCCTGGAATATCGGTAACAATCGCGCGGTCATAACCGCTTAAAGTATTCAGGAGGGTCGATTTGCCGGAATTAGGTCTGCCCGCCAACAAAACACAAAGTCCATCGCGGATAACTCGGCCGTCATGGTAGGTCGCAACTAAAGCAATCAGTTTTTCTGTCGCAGTTTCAATGTCTTTGCGCAAAGATTCAGGTGAAATGACGCTTTCTTCATGTTCGGGATATTGGATGGCCAATTCCAACTTAGCCATGGTGCTTAATAATGGTTCACGGATCTCATGAATATAGCTCGACAGTTTGCCTTGCAGCTGACCTAACGCTGCTTCCGCCCGGCTGTCCGCTTCGGCATTTATTAAATCCATCACAGCTTCGGCCTGAGCCAGATCCAATTTACCGTTCAAAAATGCTCGTCTGGTAAATTCGCCGGGTTCGGCTAAACGCGCACCGGCTTTGACCACAGCCTGTAGCAAAGCGTTTCTTACAGCCTGTCCGCCGTGGATGGAAATTTCGACAACATCTTCGCCTGTGTAAGAACGTGGTGCAACAAAGCGAGTCAAAACAGCCTCATCTATCGGTTTTAACTCTTCCGGATCAAAGACATGTCCGAACCGGCATGTATATCCTCGCATTCTTCTTACCGTAGTCAACGAAGAAAAAGCAGACCGATCATTTTTTGCCGGCCAGCTGCCAGGATAAAATACGTGGTCTGCTATTTGGGCTGCCGTCCCGCCTGATAACCGCAATACGGCCAATCCAGCTTGCCCGGCAGGCGTAGCGTAAGCAACACAAGTATCATTAATCATTGTTTTTGCGTACCGGAGCTATGATCACCCGGCGTTCGGCACCTTCACCTTCACTGTATGTCTCCACACCGCGAAAATTTTGTAAAGAAAAGTGAATTACCCGTCGGTCGGCAGGAGTCATAGGGTTCATTTCGAAAGTGCGGCCGTAGCGGGCAACTTTAGCAGCCGCGCGTCTGGCCATGGCAGCTAAATTACTTTCATGTCTTCTACGATATCCTGCTACATCCAAGTGGACATGGACTTGATTCTCACGCTCACGGTTGGCAACCAAGGAAGTCAAATATTGCAAAGCACTCAAGGTCTCGCCACCCCGGCCGATTATTATGCCGCAGTTGTCGCCGTCTATATTCACATCGATCGAGTCCTCATTAAGCGTAATATTAACCGAACACGGCAACGCAAAAGCTGAGGTCACCTGTTCAACAAAACTTTTGATGGCCGCTACAGTTTCTTCATCCTCATGGTCAGCTTGGTTAACCGAATCACCATAATAACGCGGTTTATCATCTTCAGCGGTAACCAAGACTCTGGCCGGTCTATACGGCGCCCCATCTTTAGACGCAACACCTTCCTCTAAGACTTCCACTACCACTTCATCAATTGACATTCCAAGTTCGGCCAAGGCGGCATCAACCGCTTCGGTAACTGTCTTTCCTGTTTTTTCAACACTAACTGACATTATATTCACCATCCCGTTTATTCAGCTTGCTTTTTCGTTTTCTTAGTATATAGAGCATACAAAATATATTGCTGCAGCATAGCCATTAAATTTCCGACGATCCAATATATCGACATGGCTGCCGGCATTGAGAAACACATGTACAAGGTGATTAACGGCATCGTAAACTTCATACCTTTCATCATTCCTTGCTGCGTCATATCGGTGACTTCCGAACGAGCTGGATTGTTTTTGGCCCGAGCCTTGCTTTCTTTAATTTTTTTGTAGGACGGATTCGTCCACTCCATCATCTTGCTCATCAAAAATGTAGAAACTACCGCCAAAAGGACAATTATCAGAATCGGCAGATACCGACTCATCTGGTCACCAAATAAAAGTTTCGGGTTTATCGTGGCCGTATCTCCCAAGTTCACGCCCAGGAAATACGGATCAATCAGTTGGCTCGCTTTTAGCCAGCCTTGCTCAACCGCATTGGCAAACTCGGTTGCATGAGTGTGTAATACAGTTAAAACAGGAATATCAGAATACGCTAAATTTTTCAGCTCCGATGCCGTAATCAAGCCGCTTTGGTTAAGGTGTTGAGCCAACTTGGTAATGTTTTCTGTTACCGCACCTGAAATATACTGCAAAGGGCTGGAAACCATTCGATAAACAGGCCAAATTATTATTAATGGCAACAAGCTCGGCAAACAACCGCCGAACTGTGAAACGTTATGCTTGCGATAAAGTGCCATCGTAGCTTCTTGTAAACCTTGGCGGTCTTTACCGTAAACACGTTTCAAGTCATCCAGTTGAGGAGCCAAAGCTTGGGTCTTCAGGGTAGTCTTATGTTGTTTGACGCTGAACGGGATCATAATCAACCGTATGGCAACTGTAAATATAATTATAACCAAGCCATAATTGTTGAATATGTCGTACAAATTTCGCATAATCCAACTAAAGGCTACATAAAGTGGTGACAAAATTGATGCGGTATAAATCATCTTCTACTCCTGTTACTTGACCGGGTCATATCCGCCTTTGCTGAACGGATTGCAACGTAAAAGGCGCCATAACGCCATAGTTCCACCGAGCAATGCTCCATATTTTTTTATTGCCAATTGAGCATATTCGGAGCATGTCGGCAAATATTTGCAACAAGCGGGTCGATACGGTGAAATTCCTACCTGATAGCATTTTATCAAATATAGTAAAATCCGTCTCACGTCGTCCCTCCCGCCGTGCAACTTTCCGGCCGAGGTTCGTCCTGTTCACGCAAAATATCGGCACGGACCAGCAATACGCGCAAATCGTCAGCTACCTGTCTAAATTCAGGCAAGCTTTCCGTCGCCCGCATAGTGATTATTATATCATAGCCGCAGCTACAGCTATAAGCATATTTTCGGTAAGCTTCGCGAGCTAAACGCTTAAGTCGATTGCGTCGCACACTACTGCCGTAATTACGCCCTACCGCATATGCAACTCGATTATACTTGAGGCGCGGACGAGGCAAAACATTTATCGACAACGTTGTTGCAATATATCTTTTGCCTTTGCGAAAGACTCGACTGAATTCGTAGTTTTTTTTAATCACTATTAATTTAGTCAAGACTGACCTCCATAAGACTATAAGAACAAAGACCGTTCAGACGGTCTTCTTTCTTAAACTGTTAGTTTTTTTCTGCCTTTGAGTCTGCGACGTCTTAAAACATCTCTGCCCGATGCAGTCCTCATGCGTTTACGGAAACCGTGTTCACGTGTTCTTTGACGTTTCTTAGGTTGATATGTCATTTTAGCCATTTATATTCACCTCCATATTGAAAACCATATAGCCAAAAAATTGTACTATATATCGGTTCATTCTGTCAAATTCGTTTCTGCAAATTTGTCAGTTTACACCAAACTTTCTTTTTATTTAATGCGCATAAAATTGATTCGCATTTTTTGTGGTCAGATGGAATGATCCAGCCGGCACTGCCACTGCCACTTAGATGAGCGCTAGCCGAGTCTGTCTGCTGTCTGATATAGCTTAAAAGCTGGATATATTCAGGCATAACTAATTTTAAAATCGCTTCGAAGGCGTTGCCACTATATAGCAAAGCTTTTCCATAGTCAGCCTCCAACCAGTTCGTGATAAATTTGTCGTTATCGGGTCGATAAGGAGCTGTTTCGTCCGCTTTCAGTTGGTCGTATATTTTGTATGCAATTGCTGTAGAAATGCCAGTTTCCGGTTTGAAAATTATAACAGGAAGTTCCGTTGTTTTCTCAATTTGGCGAACCGTTTCGCCAGCACCGGTTATTTCGGCCATACCGCCAGTTAGAAAAAACGGCACGTCCATGCCGATTGCGGTGGCTAATTCTTTTTTGGCAGCACTTGACGGCAAAAATGTCGACTGGGAGTTTTCAGTTTTCAAATTCGCCAAAACTTCAATCAGTGCAGCCGCGTCGGATGATCCGCCGCCTAAACCAGCTTCGTTGGGGATATTTTTTGTCAGCTCTATTCGGCAACGGCGTACATATTTCGTTGCTTCAAGCAGGCTATGTTCATTGTCGGACCTTAGGCGGTCAGCCAGTTCCCGAAAAACTTTGATTATGGTGTTGTTCCCGGATGCCGGCACAGCGAATTCTCCCCTAATTTGCAAGTCAATTAGCCATAATTCATCGCCGATAAGCAGATTAATTCCGTAAGTATTTTTGTCTTTTATTGTTGCCTGCCGATTCGCTCTGATGGTTTCCGATGGCAAGCTGTCGCCGCGGCAAGTTTCTATTTTTACAAGTATGTCGTCGGCCAAAGCAACAGTATGAAAATATGATCGCAACAAATGAAAACCGTCCGATCGTTTTCCGCTTATATCAAGAGTAAGGTTTAATTTGGCCGGCGCTTTCACAGTAAAATCAATAATATTATTTCCGTCATTTCGTTTTACTATCATCTATACCACCATAATCATCAGCGCATGAACATTTCCACCGCTGCCTCGGAGCGTTGACGACAAAGCTCGCGATACTCTTTGGGCGTAATTCCCATCTGTTTACGGAAGGCTGAGTTAAATCGCTGAGGACTGCTGAAGCCTACTTGTTCGGCAACACTGCTCACCTTAAAGTTATTTTTTTCTAGCAATTTGCATGCTCGTGATATTCTCACCTGAAATATGAACGATAGAGGACTGATGCCAGTGTTTTCTCGAAAAACTCGCGTAAAGTAGCTTGGGCTGAGGCATACATAGGCAGCCACATCAGTAACATTAATATCTTTTGCATAATTGTCCAAAATATAGTTGCGGCTGAGTTTGACGAGATCCTGAATTGATCCGTTACGAACTTCATCCGCACGCTCATAGGTTATTTCCAATGAACGCAAGGCCAGAACAATTATTTGAAACAAGTATAATTCCTGCATTAAGTCATACGAATAAGGCCTGAAAACGCTTTCTTTATATATGTGATCGAACAGCGGCCCCATTGTTTCCTGCACATTATCGGGGAAACAGATTATATCCGGCAAATTTACCGCTCTGCCAACACGACGCTTAATCAGCTCTTCGATGTCAATCCGGTTTGATTCTTCTGAGTTTTTTTCCGCAAAGTTCGTTGATTTTTCACTACTATTATCAAGAAGGGCAAAGCCCAGCCAAACCACCTCCGCCTTAGTATCCTGCGTAATGCAGGTGCATTCAACGTTACGTTGTAATAACGCAATTCCGCCAGTTGACAAAATCTGCGATGTACTTGCAGTTTGCACGGCAATCTTACCGCTGCGCACAAAAGCTAGGCGATAATTCTTTATCAAATCGTAACTCAGCTTTTCTTCACCGCAAGAGGAGATCGAAATATTGGCAGCAATCAATATTGGCAAAAAACCTGCTTTTATTTCTGTGCCATAGACCTTTCCGGACAATATTTCCTGCAGCATATCCGTTCCTCCTTTGGGATGTTATTCTGTCTATGATAGCAAAAATAATCTGATTTTTAAAGCATAAAAACGGAATCACCCGGCTTTACGGCAAAATTTATCGTCTCCTCTGCCATTAAGGTAAATTAAATCAACTATTATAACCGGATGTTCCGTTTTTTATTATCACAGGCCTGTCCCCGGGCCTAGTCCGTACTGAAACAGCAAGCACTAAGAGCTGCCGCTATGATTGCATTGATATTTATGATGCCAGCTTGCCACTGCCTCAATCTGTGCCCGTTGCAGTGTCCTTATCACCTATATAAGCATTCAAAAGACAGCTTAAATTCGTAGCTTCCTCCAAGGTAATATTGATTCCTTTGGACATCTTGGTATGATTGCTGTTCCATGTCCGTATATCTATGCCTGGTTGATGATCATTCCAACTCAGCAGATTGACTTCTTTAACCCATCCGTTACCGGTCGTGCCGATTGACCCGATATGCTGCTTTAATTCGTATTTAACCTCATCATTCTCACGGCTACGATTTCTACGATTGTTGTCCATATAGACCTCCTAAATATTTTGATGGGGTCATTATAAGCGAAATAAAAAAGCTGCTTCATCGACAAATTTCTCAAATTTGCGACAAAGCAGCGACAAAACTTTAGAAAGAGCAACGATATCAGCTCACCCTACCCGTTCAAATTGACTACCAATTCTTCGCCGGCAGTCTTTTTTAATTATTCACTGGCGATCTTTATTTTCTTCGCTGTCGGCCTCGGTTTTGAATACAAATTCCGGCGTAGCTTCATGACGTACTACTGACGCCCCGATCACGCATTTCTTAATATCATGCCGGGAGGGAAGTTCATACATGACGTCAAGCATAATTTCTTCCATAATCGCTCGCAACCCACGTGCGCCTGTTTTGCGTTTGATGGCTGCAGCGGCGATTTCATTAATCGCTTCAGGCGTAAACTCCAAGTCGACACCATCAAGTTCGAGCAAATATTTATATTGTTTTATCAAAGAGTTTTTCGGTTCAGACAACACTTTGATCAGCTGCTGTTGATCCAACGCCTTTAAGGTAACGTTAATCGGTACACGTCCAATAAATTCAGGGATCAGGCCAAATTTAAGCAGATCACGTGGTTCGAGCTGAGATAAAACATCATCATCGTCTAAAGATGAATTTGAGCCGATTTCTGCGCCAAATCCAATTGACTTGCGATTGGTACGGCGACGGATGATTTTATCTAGTCCGTCAAAAGCACCTCCACAAATAAATAGTATATTCGTAGTATCTATTTGAATGAACTCTTGGTGCGGATGTTTCCGACCGCCTTGGGGCGGAACGTTAGCAATTGTACTTTCAAGGATCTTAAGCAAAGCCTGCTGGACACCCTCACCGCTTACATCACGGGTTATCGACGGATTATCCGAACGTCTGGTAATCTTGTCAATCTCATCAATATAAATAATACCGCGCTGTGCTTGAGCAATGTCAAAATTCGCATTTTGAATCAGGCGCAACAAAATATTTTCTACGTCTTCACCGACGTAACCGGCTTCAGTGAGTGCGGTAGCATCAGCAATCGCAAACGGGACATGCAAAATTTTCGCCAAAGTCGAGGCCAGCAAAGTTTTGCCACAGCCGGTAGGGCCGATGAGCATAACATTACTCTTATCCAGTTGTACCGTGTCCTCTTTTGCTGTTTCTGACTGCGGGTCGCGAAAAACCCGTTTATAGTGGTTGTATACTGCAACACAAAGTGTTTTTTTGGCCTCATCCTGACCGATGACATACTCGTCCAGAATAGCCTTCATCTCTTTAGGCGAGGGCAAATCGGAGGGATTTACAGATTTTTGCGCCTTTGCTCCCCCAAGGTTCCTGCTTTTTTCGGGTTTTCCACTCATCCCCGGTTCATATGCTTCGTTAATAAAAAAGTTGTGACATATTTCAGCACAATCAGAACATATATATGTTTTATCCGCGCCAAGCAGCATGCCGACTTCCTTTTCATTTCGGCCGCAAAAGCTACAGACATGACTTTTTCTTTCCGGCATTATTAACCTCGTTTGTCCATTACGTGATCAATCAGACCATAGGCGATTGCTTCTTGCGCCGATTTCCAGTTATCCCGATCCGTGTCGCGTTCAATCTCATTGAGGGAACGACCGGTCTGGCGTTGCAAAATAGCGTTCAAGATTTGGCGGGTTTTTGTTACGTGCTCAGCGGCTATTATCATGTCGCTGGCCTGTCCCTGCATTCCGCCCAGAGGTTGGTGAATCATTACTTCAGCATTAGGCAACATAAAACGTTTGCCTTTGGTTCCGCTGGTAAGCAAAACGGCACCCATACTCGCGCACATTCCCATACCGATAGTTTGAACATCCGGTTTGATATAGTCCATCGTATCCAAAATCATCAATCCATCGGAAACAGAACCGCCGGGGCTGTTGATGTAAAATTGGATATCCTTATCCGGGTCTTCCGCTTCCAAAAACAGCAATTGTGCGGTGATTAAGCTGGCCGTAACATGATTAACCTCGTCACTCAAAATAATAATGCGTTCTTTCAGCAAACGGGAGTAAATATCGTACGATCTCTCGCCGCGGCCGGTTTGTTCAATTACCATTGGTACAAGACTCATAATTTTTCCTTTCTGTGCAAAAGCCCAGACAATTGTCCGAGCTTTTGATTAATCATTAAAGTTGTTACATTCGACAGTTATAAACTCAGGGACGTTTTTCTTCAACCGGCTTGGCTTCTTTAACCAGCATCTCCACGGTCAGATTTGTCCTGATCATATCATTGATCATCGAATTATTTTTGCCAAATCTCTTTTCAAGTTCTTCGGGGCTCATCCCATATTGTTTGCCAATGCGTTCTATGCCCGCCTTATAGTCATCCTCAGATATAGGAAGGTTTTCTTTCTTGGTTACAGCTTCGATAACTAAGGAAGTTTTGATTTGTTTTTTCGCCGGCTCGCGCATCTCATTGCGATATTCTTCCAAAGTTTTACCTATGTACTGTAAGTACTGATTCAGCTCAATACCTTGGTGGCGCATGGATTGGGTCTGGCGTTGGACAGTTCCGTCGATTTCACTTTCAACCATTGCATCCGGTATATCGACCGTAGCGTTAGCTACAACAGCATTTACGACATTGTCTTCAAAATCGGCCCGGTCTTTTTCGGCGGCGCGTTCTGTCAACTTATCACGCAAGCTGTTCTTGTATTCTTCCAAAGTATCGTATTCGCTCACATCTTTGGCAAATTCGTCATCCAATTCCGGTAACTCTTTCACCATCAAGCCATGTAGTTTGCATTTGAATACCACCGGCTTACCAGCCAACTCTTTGGCTGTGTAATCTTCTGGGAAAGTCACATTTACATCAAATTCATCATCAATATTGTGACCGATGACTTGGTCTTCAAAGCCTGGTATAAATGTGCCGGAGCCCAGCTTCAAATCATGGCCTTCAGAGCTGCCGCCCTCAAATTCTTTGCCGTCGAGATAACCTTTAAAGTCTATTTTTGCAGTATCGCCTTTTGCCGCCGGACGATCGGTAACCGGTACCATTCGGCCGCTGTGCTCATGTACCTTTTTCAATTCAGCTTCAACGTCTTCCGGCTTAACTTCGGTAACCGGTTTTTTCGCTTCAATGCCTTTATATTCGCCGAGCACCACTTCAGGTTTGTTCGTAACATGCAAAATTACCGTCAAGCCTTCTTGTGAACCGACTTTGACAATCTCCAGCTCCGGACGCACAACTGGTTCCAAATTGTTTTCATCCAGCAACTTGCCGTACTCGGCATTAACTAAATTGTCAATGGCATCATCGTACAAAGTGCCTTCGCCGTAGTAGCGCATAGCCAAAGCAAACGGTGCCTTGCCCTTACGGAAACCAGGCACGGAGAATCGTTTGGCGTTATATTTATATACTTCTTGTAAGGCTTTGAGGAATTCCTCAGCCGTGAATTCTAAATGTAAATCCACCAAGCTTTTTTCTTTTTTTTCAATTTTAGATGTCATATTATCCTCCCAACGAGGTTTCCCTCGGTACATACTGAAAAAAATTGTAACATGACGCTTTTAAAATGTAAAGGAAACATATCTACGTCGTACAAACGGTTATGTTCCTGCTATGCCTAGGTAAGGCAATAAATATCGGCATAAAATATATTTATTTGTTACTATTTTTCAAGGCGCGATCTATGTCGCGTTTTACCGTGCGCTGGATCATGGATTGGCGTTTGTCATAGTTTTTTTTGCCTTTGGCAAGCCCCAGCTCAAGCTTAACTCTGCCATTCTTAAAATATAGTTGCAACGGAACCAAGGTGAGTCCTTCTTGTTTGATTTTACCAAACAGCCGGTCAATTTCCTGTTTGTGGAGCAAAAGTTTGCGACTGCGCATTGGGTCTAAATTGTAGCGGTTGCCCTGTTCATACGGACTGATATGCATGCCGATCACCCACATTTCTCCATGCAGAATTTTAGCATAGCTGTCCTTGAGGTTAACGTTCCCGCCGCGAATCGACTTGACTTCAGTCCCGCTTAAAACAATACCTGCTTCGTATTTATTTAAAACTATGTAGTCATAGTGCGCTTTGCGGTTGTCGGCTACTACTTTTATGCCTTTAGCTCGTGCCATATTAAGCCTCCGTTGTTCTGATAAATTCGGCTAAGGTCAAATGCGGATAGGCATTCAAGGCCATTCCGTCGCCTTGTGGTTTTGCCAAATACTTGTAATATCCCATTGCCCCGATCATTACCGCATTATCGGTACAAAGTCGCAGTGGCGGGCAGGTAAAAGTTATTTTTAACTCGTTTGCAAGCTCGGAAGCCATTTCACGCAAGCGAGAATTGGCACTTACACCGCCGGCAATCACCAGTCTCTTTACCCCTGTTCGTTTTATCGCCTCTGCAGCGTTATTAATCAGTGCCTGTAATATGGCTTCTTGGTAGGAGGCCACGAAATCTGCTTTAGGGAAAGCCGTTTCCCAGTCTAGTCCCATCCGTTCAGCTTGTTGCTTGCTTTGGCGGATAAAGGTCAAACCGGCGGTTTTTACGCCACTGAACGAAAAATCCAGGCTGTCATCGGGGAATTTGGTCTGTGGGAAATGCAACGCTGTCCGATTACCTTTTTTGGCCAGTTTATCGATCAAAGGTCCGCCTGGATAGCCGAGACCGACAGCCCGTGAAACTTTGTCAAAGGCTTCTCCAGCGGCATCATCTCGTGTCGTACCTAAAATAACAAAGTCGAGATAGTCGCGAACCAATACCAGTTGTGAATGCCCGCCTGATACAACTAAGCACAAATACGGCGGCTCAAGTTCGGGGTCGGCGACATAGTTTGCCGCTATATGTGCCGCTATATGATGCACACCTATCAAGGGTTTGCCGGCTGCGAGGCACAGGCCTTTCGCGGCGGAAAGTCCCACTAAAAGTGCGCCGGTCAAGCCGGGTCCGTAAGTAACAGCAACGGCGGTGATATCGGCTAAAGTGCATCTGGCATCGCTCAAAGCTTGTGTAACAACCGGTAAAATAGCCTCAACGTGCATACGGGAGGCAATCTCCGGTACAACACCGCCAAAACGGCGATGGATATCAGCTGACGACGCAATTACGTCACTTAACACAGTTCGCCCATCAGCAACTACTGCGGCAGCGGTTTCATCGCAGGATGATTCTATTCCTAATATTAACATTTTTTACACTCCACTATGCCCTAATCCGCCGCCTCTGTCTTCTCCTATGTTGCAGACCGACTCGGCATCTTCCCATTCAACATGGATGATCGGCGCAATTACTGCTTGAGCTATGCGTTCTCCGCGGTGAATCAAATAGGTTCCGGCGCGGTTATTTTGTTCGGTAAGTGTCAAGATTTCCGACTCACCGGCAGAATTGTCCGGACTTGCATTGTACATTATCACACCGACCTCGCCGCGATAACCAGCGTCAATTGTTCCTAATCCGTTAGGCAAACGTAATCTGGTTTTTAAAGAAAGTCCGCTACGGGCACGTATTTGCATCTCATAGCCGATCGGCAAGGCCATTTTGAAACCTAACGGCACAACTTTGCTCTCCCCGGGTTTTAAAATTACATCGTCAGCTGCATAAAGATCCATACCGGCATCACCGATATGCATGTACCGCGGTTTAATAGCTGTAGGTCGACAAAGTTCAATCGCTACTTTGAGTTCGTGCATAAAATTCTCCATTCGTAAAAGTTCCGTCTAAGAGTTCACTTAATTATAAACATATTTTCTTTTTTGCTCAATTCAGCGGGTCCCGACGGACGTTTCAGATGGTCCCGGCTGGACGTTTCAGCGGCGGCAGCATCGTAATGACTTCAATCAACTTCGTTTTTGGCATTTGCGCCAACTTCGTTTTTTCATCTGTATGCACCTGTCCGACTTCGGAAAATTGCATGTCAGAAGTAATTCGTTGGCTGGCGCAAGATAAATTTCGCGCCGGTGATTCATCAAGAGGAGCGTACAATCTGCCGCTGCAATGCTGTTCCGGCAAGGGCAAAAATGGCAGCCGACGGCCACGTTGATCACGCAAAATGAACAATCGTTCCCGGCGGCATTTTTGGCAGCCCGTTTGGCCGAAACCAATGGGACAATGCTCAAAAAGCATGGCTTCTTCCGCCCCACTCAGAACCAAGGCGGCCAAATCGGGTGAAGCAGCGGCCACCAAGGCTTGCCAAGCCGGCTCCGCAGTGCTTCCCAGTTCTCCAGCCGGAGCAAAAGCGCGGCAGCCGCGGCGGCGGAAAAAATTAAGTGTTGCCGTATTGGCAATATTGCCGTCGCACCACAGCCACCAGTCGTCATCCGGCAAAGCAGCCAATTTTGCCCCCGCCGTAACCTGTCCCTGCAAACCGAGGCGGCGCCATTCCGGATAAGCTTGGCTGCCCTTAGCTAATAATGCCAACCTGGCTCCGGCCGGAACCATCACGCGTATTTTATAATCGGCAAACAACTTTTGCAGACTTTGATGCGTGCTTCGTAGTAATGCGGCAAGCGGCAGAATAAAGCCTTCAGCTCCTGTTTCGCCCGGCAGTTTATCTCCGCTTCGCCAGCCTGGCAGCGAAAGCCATTTTGAGCCGCTTGTAATGCCGTTCATGCCGTGCACGGAACCGTTTTTCGCGGAATATTCGCTTAGGTTTTGAATCTCCTCAGCAATGCTTTGGCGTATCGCTTGCGGCACTTCAGGCGTTAACGCTGTTTTAACTTGTATGTTTTTCAGAAGAATCGCGACTGCCCTGCGTCTTATTTCGTTAAGTTCCGCTACACGTAATTCTATCTCGCCATATATGACAATTTCCGTTGCCTTTAAGCCCGTATTCCCGAGTTTGCTCAACTGTTGTTTAATTCGCTCATAGGGAAGCGGCTTGATTTCAGTTGTATTTGTCTCGCTCTGATACTGCACCTCGGCTGAAGCTCCCGGAGAAATGTTTGGCTCTCCGGTATCCGGCGCAATATCTTGCCGGTGAGCGTTATTTTCCTGGTCAACTATGTTTTCTTGTTGGTCGATAATTTCTTGCTTGACGCTGTCCTTATGTTCCACTTCTTTAACAATTTCGATTTTTAAAGTATATTGATGCGGAGCTTTTTCAGATAGCACAAGTCTTACCGGGCGCGCAGGTCGGTGTAAAGCCAAGCAACGTGTATTAAGTTCTTCGCTGCGCATCAAAAACACCGGAGCGTCGAATGGCAACTTGCGCAAAACAGCTGGATGAAAACCTTTTACAATCACGTTATTGCCGCAATGCCGTACCTCGCCTAAAGGTGCCGAAGCAAGCTCACCTTCGCCGGGCAAACGAATGCTGATCACATCGCCGCGCCGCAATTCTGGAACCATCATACCGTCAGCAGTTTCTGTGAGTTTTTTGATGGTTAACGTTCCATCCGACGGTCTTGCAGCACTTATACGGCCTAGTTCGATACCATAGTTGCCAGCATAATCACCGCTCAAAAAATCGCGTCCGCGTTGTCCGGTCAACCTTGAGGTAGAAAAACTGCCGCCACGGTTGAAAGCCAACAACAAGTCGCTCCTGTTTTGCTCAGATACAGTTTGCCCGTACAGCTGACGTTTAAAAACATTCACCGCCGTTGCCACATATTCCGGGCTTCGCATCCGTCCTTCTATTTTAAAAGAATCAACCCCGGCGGCCGCCAAATCGCTCAAATTGTCTAAATAGCTGATATCTTTGGGGGAAAGCAGGGGTAAGCCCAAGGAACCATGGCCTTCAACAGTGTAGTTCATTCGACAAGGCTGGGCACAGGCGCCTCGATTGGCACTTCGTCCGCCTAAATGCCTGCTGAGATGGCAATGGCCAGAATAGCATACGCATAGAGCGCCATGCACAAACACCTCAGTTTCCATGCCCAGCTGATGGGCTAAAGCGGTTTGGCTACGTATTTCCGCCAAATTGTATTCGCGTGGTAGAACAATGCGTTTCATCCCGAGTTCGGCCGCTAATTTCATGGCCTCAGGGGTATAAATTGCCATTTGTGTGCTGGCATGTAAGGTCAAAGCCGGCAAATGGCGGTGCAATATATCGGCTAAGCCTATATCTTGAATTATTATGGCATCAATGCCGGCTTCATACGCCGCTAAAGCCAAATCTATCGCTGCTGTCAGTTCATTTTGGCGAATCAAGGTATTCAACGTAAGGTAGCAACGAGCTGAGTTAAAATGTATTTCTTCGATAATTTCCGGCAATTTGTCTTCCGGCAAGCCGACAGCTTTGTTTCGTGCGTGAAAATCACCGCTACCAAAAAAAACGGCATCAGCACCGGCGCGCAAGGCAGCACTTAGCATGTCCATATCGCCCACGGGGGCTAAAATTTCCGGTTGTCTGACCGTCATTATATTTTCTCCAAAAATGTAAGCTGGCGTTCATTCATGGTATTGCCTCGGCCAACGCAAAGAAAAACTCTTTGATGTTTTAAGCCGGGAAAGCAGCGTTGCTTTTTGCCGTGGTGATCGGCGGCTCCGATTGTCCCGAGGGGATTTCGTCCAAGTGCACGTCCAGTCGGCTGCTCAGATTCAGCTCTGCGCAACTTTCCGTCGGGCAACAGGTTCTGGCTATCGGGCGGCAGGTTCTGGCCTTCAGGCGACAGTTTCTGGCCGTCGGGCGGCAAGTTCTGGCCGTCGGGCGACGGGTTCTTGCCTTCAGGCGACAGTTTCTGGCCGTCGGAGGAAGACTTCAAAGCAGCGGAAGATGTTTCAACACTCGTGAATTTATCAATTGTAGGTATGGTGAGCTGAAACCTTTCTTCCACAGTCGTGGCCTTGCCCGGCCGGCTCCCCTCCTTCTGATGAACCGTTTGCTGATTCTTCTTAGCTGGTGCTTGCAATGATGCTATTTCTGACTTTAAAGCAGCTACTTGTTCCGTTAAAGCATTAACTGCTTCGGTTGCGCTAGTCTCCGCAATCATATCTTGAATCAAAAGAACCAAAGCGGCAGCCGTCAAGTTCAAGCCGCCACCGCTGCTGCGCATTTTTTGTAATTTTACCGTCAGTTCGCCGGCTATCTTTTGCATAAGTTCTTCCGGTTGGTTATGAATCAAACGCAAGCTGAAACCAGCAACAGTCAAATTACTTTTCTTCAAATTTTTCGCGACATTCACATCGTTCATATTTTTTTAATTTGTAATTGATTGTCCTGCGCATCTATCGCTACCTTGGCAATTCCCCGCAAAGTGCCGCGCAAATAGTCATCGGCCAACGGATCTTCCAACAACCGTCTGATTGCTTTGCGTAGCGGCCTTGCTCCGTATTTGGGCGAATAGCCGTGTTCAACGATATAATCCTTGGCGGCATCGGTGACTTCAAGCTTAACGCCAATACGCTGTAAATTGGCCGCAACCTCGCGTAACATGATATCTATTATCTGACGCAGTTCCGCCGGCGTCAACGAATTGAAGACGACTATCTCATCCACGCGGTTTAAGAATTCCGGACGGAAGATTTCGCTCAGGACACGATGGACTTTTTCGCTCATCGCTTCTTGATTATGTCGTCCAAAGCCATAACCGCCGCTTTGATTCGACGTTCCGGCGTTTGAAGTCATGATGATAATCGTATTCTCAAATGAAACCAACTTACCGTGACTGTCAGTCAATCTACCGTCATCCAATATTTGCAATAAAATATTAAATACGTCAGCATGAGCTTTTTCAATTTCGTCCAACAAAATAACGCTGTATGGATGGCGACGAACTTTTTCGGTTAATTGTCCACCGTCATCGTAGCCGACATATCCAGGAGGCGATCCTATGATTTTACTCACTGTGTGTGCTTCCATAAATTCAGACATGTCCATACGTATCATGGCCTTCTCATCATCAAACAGAACTTCCGTCAAAGCTTTGACCAGCTCAGTTTTACCAACGCCGGTCGGACCAACAAAGATAAATGAAGCAGGTTTGTTTCGCCGCCCGAAACCAGCACGGCTGCGGCGGACAGCCTTGCTCAGTACAGCAATAGCTTCGTTCTGTCCGATAACCCGCTGATGCAGACGACTTTCCAAATTAATCAGCTTTTCGGTTTCACTTTCGGTAATCGATTTAACCGGGATTCCGGTCCACATCTCAACAACGGCGGCGATATCTTCGTTTGTTATTTCAACCGGCTGCAATAGCGGCTGCAAACTTTTCAGTTCCTCTTCCGTTTGCAATTTTTCCGCTGTAAACTTGGCTTTTTTCTCATAAAGCTCATTAGATTCAGACTCGCTGAGATTGCCGGCCTCGCTTATTTGCCGTTCTGTTTCGGAAAGTTTTTGGCCTAATTCGGCTATTTTATCCTTTAGTTTGGCGGCTTGCACCAGTTCTTTTTGCTTAAGGTTCGCCTTAGCACCGGCTTCATCAATTATATCAATCGCTTTATCCGGGAAAAAACGTTCATTAATATATCGGCCGGCATAGCGCACCGCCGTATGCAACACTTCATCCGAGTAACGCACATTATGATGCTGTTCATAATAATCGCGAACGCCTTGCAAAATGGCAAATGTATCTTCGGCAGAAGGTTCTTCAACTAAAACTTGCTGAAAACGCCGTTCTAACGCCGTATCTTTCTCAACAAAACGTCGATACTCGCTAAGCGTAGTCGAGCCCAGTACCCGGATGGCACCTTTAGCTAAGGCAGGTTTGAGGATATTTGCGGCATTCATCGCACCCTCGGCATCTCCTGCACCCATAATATTGTGTAATTCATCAATCACCAAAATTATGTTGCCGTCAGCCGAAGCCTCATCGACTACCCCTTTCATTCGGCTTTCAAACTGGCCTCGGAATTGGGTGCCGGCCACCATTCCAGTCATATCAAGCAGATAAACTTCCATGTTCTGTAGTTTTGGCGGTACTTCTCCGGCCACAATACGCATGGCCAGACCTTCAGCTATTGCAGTCTTGCCGACACCGGGTTCACCCAAGAGAACAGGGTTGTTTTTGTTCCGTCGATTAAGGATTTGAACTACCCTCTCCAATTCCTTTGTCCGGCCGATCATACGGTCTATTTTGCCTTCCGCGGCTTTCTGATTTAAATTAGTTCCAAATTGCTCCAGGAATTTACGTTTCTTTCGGCCGCCGGTTTTATCATTTCGTCGATTCTTTCGGTTCTTATCAGAAGAGGTCTTTTCTTCATCATCCGTGTCCCCGCCGCGAGCAACCGGCATGAGGCCTTGGAAACCGTTTTCATCAGCGATGAAAAAGCCGCGCAAGCCGTTGAGTAGTTCTTGGAACGGGGTACCTGAATGATTGTTGTCGTCATTTGAAGTATTTTCGTCTTCGGCATCATCTTCATTTTGGCCGGACTGCTTACCAGGTAAAATAAACTGTATACTTTGGCCATTAAACTTCGGTGGAACTTTTTTATCAGCGTCTTTGTCTTCATCCCCGGCACCTGTCTCAGCACCGGCACCTGTCTCAGTACCGGCACCCGTACCGGCACTTGCCCCACCATCATTTGCAGGATCCCCGTTAGCAGCACCGTTCGCGTTATCTGCTTTTTCGCTCATTTCACCGGCCGGAGTCCAATGTTGTAGTTGCTGATTTGACCTAGTTTCATCCTTCTGTCCGACAGCCTTATTTTTATTATCGGCTTCCCCCGCCGCATCATTGGAATTGTCATTGCCGTCAATGGCCAATCCGTTGGTAAAAGCCTGCATAATATCGTCAATATTTTCCGTAATATCGGTTGGAAATTCTTCCGGCAAATGAGTCGATATCATTTCCAGCAGCTCTTGCGGCGATTTACCGGACATGTTTTTTACCACATTGTTCAGCATGGAGGAAAATTCATCAACATTGTCCTCGTTAATGCCGTTTTGCTCAAAAAATTTTTCCATCCCGCCAATGCCGTTACGGTAGGCACAAGCCAAACAAATACCGTCCATGGTAACTTTATTTTGCTCTATTTTTTTTATATATAATATTGCTTCATTTTTGTTGCAAATGGAACATTTCCCCATACATATCTCCTCGTTATGTTCATTAAATTTAAGTATAAACCAAATGAGCCGCTCTGCGCAGTTTTTTCATGAACAAGTAGTAAATTTGCCTTTACGAATCATTTTCTGCGGTTTCAGCCCTAATCTGTCGCACCTGACTCAGTTTGCGCTTCTGACAAAAGTTTTTTTAAATACTGGCCGGTATAAGATTTCGCATTAGTCGCAACCTCTTCCGGAGTTCCAGTGGCCACTACAGTTCCACCGTGCTTGCCGCCGCCCGGCCCGAGGTCGATAATATAATCGGCCGTCTTGATCATATCTAAATTATGTTCAATAACCAAGACGGTGTTTCCAGCTCTGGTAAGTGTCTGCAAAATATCGATCAACCTTTTTACGTCTGCCATGTGAAGGCCGGTAGTCGGTTCATCCAAAATATATATCGTTTTTCCTGTGCTGCGTTTAGAAAGCTCCCCGGCCAATTTAATGCGCTGGGCTTCACCGCCAGAAAGTTGAGTCGACGGCTGCCCCAAATGCAGGTAACCCAGACCCACATCAAGTAAAGTTTGCAGTTTGTCGGCAATACGGGGCATATCTTTGAACAGTTTCGCCGCTTCCGAAATTGTCAGATCCAATACATCAGCGATTGTTTTTCCTTTATACCTAACATTCAATGTTTCACGATTATAGCGTTTCCCCTTGCAGACTTCGCACGGCACGTACATGTCAGGCAAAAAATGCATCTCTATTTTGTTCACTCCGTCACCTGAACAGGCTTCACACCGGCCACCTTTAACATTAAAACTGAACCGCCCCGGCAAATAACCCTTAGCTTTGGCTTCAACAGTCGAAGCAAATAAAGCACGAATTAGATCGAAAACACCCGTGTAAGTGGCGGGGTTGGAGCGTGGGGTTCGGCCGATCGGCGACTGGTCTATGGCGATTATTTTATCAATATATTCAATTCCACTAATGTACTGGCACTTACCCGTCTTTCGCACTGAACCTTGCAGCAACGTTTCTAGATAAGGTCGCAAAGTACCGTTTATCAATGAACTTTTTCCCGAACCGGAAACTCCAGTTACGCAGGTGAAAGTGCCTAACGGGATATCCACGTCAATATTCCTTAAGTTATTTTCTTGCGCTCCAGCTATATGTAAGAAAAATCCGTTACCCGGACGGCGCTCAGCCGGTACAGGAATTTTTTCTCGGCCGGACAGATATCTCCCGGTAAGCGAATCAGGCTGATTAATCAACTCATTCGCCGTACCTTTTCCGACAACTTGCCCGCCGTAAGCACCTGCGCCCGGCCCCATATCAATAATATAGTCAGCCCGCCACATTGTTTCCTCATCGTGTTCAACTACGATAACTGTATTGCCGAGATCGCGCAAATGCTCAAGTGTAGACAGTAACTTGCCGTTGTCGCGTTGGTGCAGGCCGATGCTCGGTTCGTCAAGCACGTACAGTACCCCCATCAAACCGGCACCAATTTGTGTCGCCAAGCGAATTCGTTGCGCTTCACCACCCGACAAGGTAGAGGCCGAGCGTCCCAGAGACAAATAATCCAGACCGACATTTAGCAGAAATTCGAGACGCATCCGTAGTTCGCGCACAATTCGTTCAGCGATTATTTCGGCCCGACCGGTAAGTTTCAAATGCAGCAAAAAATCCAAAGCTTCATTAATCGGCAACAAAGTAAGTTGATGAATATTGACATCGTTAAGTTTCACAGCCAAAGCTTCCGGACAAAGGCGGGCTCCGTGGCAGGACGGGCATTCACTGACAGACATATATTGTTCATAAGTAGCCTTCATTTCTTCCGAAGCCGACTCATTATAACGGCGTTCCAAACTACGTATAACCCCTTCAAAATGTGTGCGATGAGCTGAACCACGATTATATTTGGTGTTCGTCGTATCAATAGAAAGACTCTCGCGACCATTCCCGTACAAAATTATTCGCTTGATTTTTTCCGGCAAGTCTTTCCACGGTGTGTCCAACGAAAAATCATATTTCGCGGCTAAAGCAACATAAAAGCACCGTCCCCAGCTGGTTTTCTCGTCCGAGCGCCATCCGATCGCTTGAACGGCCCCTTCATTCAAGGATTTTTCCGGCTGTGGCACAATTAAATCGGGATTGAAATAGTGTAAAGTGCCTAGTCCTGAGCATTCTTTGCACGCCCCGATAGGGTTATTAAATGAAAACAGACGAGGGCTTATTTCACTTATCGAAATATTACATTGCGGGCAAGCAAGTTTCCTACTGAAAATCCGGCTTTGATAGATATATTGACCGGTTTCATCTGCTTCACCTATGGCTATTTCAACAATGTCATCCGCTAACTCTAAAGCTGTCTCAAGTGAATCCGCCAAGCGGGAACGGCTCTCATCTCGTAAAGCAATACGGTCGACTACCACGGCTATATCGTGCTTTTTTGTTTTTGCCAGCTTAATTTCCTCATCGAGGGAAAAAATTGTACCATCAACGCGCACACGTACAAAGCCTTTGGCCGCAAGGTCTTCAAAGAGTTTCTTAAACTCACCCTTTTTCCCCTGAGCCAACGGTGCCAGCACTAAAATTCTTTTGCCTTGAGCGACGTGCATTATTTGATCGACAATACTGTCTATGCCGGTAGCTTCAATCGGTTTGCCGCATTTTGGACAATAAGGGGTGCCGGCGCGAGCAAATAGCAGCCTTAAATAGTCATAAATTTCAGTAACTGTACCGACGGTGGAACGAGGGTTGTGCGAAGTCGTCTTCTGATCGATGGAAATCGACGGAGAAAGCCCCTCAATGCTGTCAACATCAGGTTTGTCCAACCGCCCCAAAAACATTCTGGCATAGGCGGATAATGATTCAACATAACGCCGTTGGCCTTCGACATATATTGTGTCAAAGGCCAGAGAGGATTTTCCGGAGCCGGAAAGGCCGGTAATTACCACAAATTTGCCACGCGGTATATCGACATCAATATTTTTTAAATTATGCTCTCTCGCTCCACGAATTTTAATCCAGTTATCCATCAATACCTCTATTCCGGGTCCATTATTTTTTTATGCTCAAAAATCATTGCCAAAGTGAAGATATGCTGCTATAATTTATAAAGCGTTTCGGCCCTATGGTCAAGCGGTTAAGACGCCGCCCTCTCAAGGCGGAATCACGAGTTCGATTCTCGTTAGGGTCACCATAAAAGCCTTGTTCTTACAAGGCTTTTTTTTTGCGCTTCATTCCACCATATTTTTAGCTTTTATTTTGCACTTTCGGAACGACGGGAATGACTCTTTCCTGCCAATCTGGCAAGACGACAAACAACGGCAACAATTCTTCAGTTACGACTAACTACTGCGCCTCTCTGAATTCATAGCACAAAATACCAGCCGCACAGGCTGCGTTCAAAGATTCAGCCTTGCCGCTAATTGGAATATAAACAGTGGCATCAGCCTCTTTTCGAGCATATGACGACAAGCCGTTACCCTCGTTGCCGATAGCCAACGCTATCTTGGGCAGGTCGTGCCGCCTGGCGATCTCCGCCAACGGACGCCCGTCCAATGTCGCTGCCGCAATCCAAAAATTCTCTTGCTTTAGAAAAGTGTATGCCGCCTCCGTGTCAGAAAAAGGCAAAACCGGAACATGGAAGACCGATCCCATAGCACTGCGCAAAGTTTTACGATTATTAGGCGATGCTCCGCCGGCCGCCAAAATAACAGCATCAAAGCCGAAAGCATCGGCCGAACGCCAAATGCTGCCTAAATTGCCGGGATCCTGGACGCGTTCCAAAAGTAAAACGCGCCGCCAATTCGCCGTCGGTCGCTCTCCTTCTGGGGAAACCGCCATCATTATCCCCTGACTGCTTACGGTATCAGCCAGTTTGGCAAACAAATTATCAGCGAATACATTCACCGTACTTGCACCGAACCGGTTAACACATAACTGATAAAATGCATGACCGGTTTCATGCCGTAATGCAGCATCATTGAAACAAACTTCACGAATTCGCCATTTTTCCCCGGCTTCGACGGCATCGCGGCACAAACGCAAACCTTCCAACAGATAAATATCCCGATTCTTTTCGGGATGTTCACAATATTTCAGCCATCGTTTATAAGAAGGATTGGTTTTGCTACTCATCAACATCTCACCCATACCGCTATCTCACTTCTACTGTCATTGACCAACTATTTAATAAAATCAAAGGACTGCGCATGTCAGTCCTTTAAATCAAAATATAAAATAAAATATATCTTACTGCAACGCTTTCTTTGCGGCCTCACAAACAGCGGTAAATGCTTTTGCATCACTGACAGCCAACTCGGCCAACATTTTACGATCCAAAGCAATCTCAGCCTTGTGAACACCGTTCATTAAACGGCTGTAGGAAAGTCCGTTCATACGTGCCGCCGCATTGATTCTGGCAATCCAGAGCTTGCGGAAATCGCGTTTCTTGGCCTTACGGTCACGATAAGCATAGTTACCGGACTTCATCACCTGTTGATTTGCTACTTTGAACAACTTGCTCTTATGACCAAAATAGCCTTTGGCCATTTTCAAAATTTTCTTATGTCTCGCGTGGGCTGCTACGCCTCTTTTTACTCTCGCCATTGTTATTCCTCCTCAAATTAACTGCTTATCCTATTTATAAGGAATCATCTTTTTGATGTTAGCTTCATTTGCCGGTGATGCAATTGTGGAGCCACGCAGGTTTCTCTTTTGTTTAGCTGTTTTGCAAGTCAATTTGTGCTTCTTAAATGCTCGCGGCCGGATAACTTTGCCGGTACCGGAAATTTTAAATCTCTTCTTTGATGAACTATGCGTTTTTTGCTTAGGCATAATTTACCTCCTCTATTGAGTTCTATTTTTTTCTGGGCATCAAAAACATTATCATGTTGCGACCTTCGACTCTAGGTGCGCGATCCACTTGAGCCACTTCCGCTAATTTATCGGATACCGAATTCATCACTTCGTAGCCTTGCTGGGTGTAAGCCATCTCGCGGCCACGGAAACGTATGGAAATTTTAACTCGATTGCCGTCACGTAAGAACTTTTCGGCGTTCTTCAGCTTGAAGCCTAAATCATGCTCTTCTGTAGTCAATTTCAAGCCGACTTCTTTAACTTCCACTACCTTCTGGTTACGTTTAGCTTCTTTCTCCCGTTTTGCTTGTTCAAATTGATACTTCCCATAATCCATCACGCGACATACCGGATTGTCTGGATTGGGGGAAATGAGTACCAAATCGAGATCAGCTTCCTCAGCTTGGCGTAAAGCCTCACTGATCGGCACCACCCCGACCATCTGTCCGTCGGCGTTAATTAGGCGCACTTGCTTAAAACGGATAGCATCATTAACCTGAAGACTGTTGTTTTGCTTAGCGATAAATTTCACCTCCAAATAAAAAATCGGAACAATGGCAATCCATGTTCCGTCATCATCGGTTCCCACCGATACATATTGACCTTTTCGCTGTGCTAAAGGTGAGAAGCGGAACTTCTGCTTGAATCTTTGAATCTTGTTTAGTCTAGCACGCTTCTATTGCCTTGTCAATGGTTTATACGTAGTTCGTACGATTCAAAAAAACAAAATCGGCACAACTATGTTGCACCGATTCCGTTTTATCTTTTATTCAGCTGATACTTTTAAAGTATTTTTCGACTGCCTCGTCAGGCATCAATATCCAAATTCACCGGTCCCTGCCGACTTTTACTTCGCAGTCAAACGCTCTGTTTCCAAAGCTATGCTTAGCTCTTCATTAGTCGGAATGGCCATGACCGTAACTTTTGACTCCGGCTTGGAGATGATTTTTTCGATTCCGCGCGCAACTTTGTTTGCTTCTTCATCAAAAACCAGACCTAAATAATCTAAGCCGCAGCAAATATCTTGCCGCTCGGCACTGCCATTTTCACCAACTCCGGCGGTAAATACAATTACATCCACACCGTTAAGTGCTGCTGTATAAGCTCCGATGTACTTGCGAACAGCATAAGAAAACATTTTTAACGCCAAATCAGCACGCGCATTACCTGCCGCTTTCGCCGCACCAAGATCGCGGAAATCCGAACCAACGCCCGATACACCGACCATGCCCGATTTTTTGTTCAAAATAGTATCAAGTTCGCTCAAACTGAGGTTCTCTTTTTCGCCTAAGAATTTCAATATTGCCGGGTCGATATCACCGCTGCGTGTACCCATAGGCACTCCAGCCAGCGGGGTAAAGCCCATAGAAGTATCAATGCATTTACCGTTTTTAATTGCCGCAATCGATGAGCCATTGCCTAAATGGCAGGTAATAATTTTCAAATCACGCCAGTCGCGGCCGAGAATTTTGCCAGCCCGTTCAGCAACATAAGCATGGGAAGTTCCGTGGAAACCGTAACGACGCACCTTATATTTCTCATAATACTCATAAGGGATGGCATACATATAAGCCTCAGCAGGCATTGTTTGATGGAAAGCGGTGTCAAAGACGGCGACTTGCGGCACATTCGGCATAGCCGCTTGGCACGCCTCAATACCGGTAAGATTCGGCGGATTGTGCAGCGGTGCCAAGTCAACACATTCTTCAATTGCTTTCTTAACTTCAGGGGTTATAACCGCAGCAGCGGCAAATTTTTCCCCTCCATGGACAACACGATGGCCTACAGCATCAATTTCGCTCATTGACTTGATAACGCCAACCGTTTTGTCGGTCAACAAACCCAATACCGCTTCAATTGCCGCAGTATGATCCGGCATATCGATCTTTTTTTCGATCTTATCAGCGTTATTACGTTTGTAGCTGAGCAAAGAATCGTTAATTCCGATCCGCTCTGCCAAACCCTTGGCCATGACTTCTTTGGTGTCGGTATTCAACAACTGATATTTCAGTGACGAAGAACCGGCATTAATAACCAATACTTTCATAAAGCTTCCTTTCGTTGCAACTAATAATTTATACCCTTCGGCAATTGTGCAAAACAACAGTCCAGCTTAAACAATCGCTGCCAACCGCCTATATTAAGTATCAGTGGGCCATAGCCTGTACCGCTGTTATTGCGATAACACCAACGATATCATCCGCTACGCAGCCACGGGAAAGATCGTTGACCGGGGCAGCTATACCTTGACAGATCGGCCCGTAAGCCTCAGCTTTGGCCAAACGTTGAACAAGTTTATAACCGATATTTCCGGCATTTAAATCTGGGAAAATCAACGTATTCGCCTTACCTGCAACTTTACTGCCGGGAGCTTTGGATTTACCTACGGACTCTACTAGTGCCGCATCCAGCTGCAGTTCGCCGTCAAGTTGCAAATCAGGGGCTTTGGCCTTTGCCAACTCAGTAGCTGCAATTACCTTGTCAACCAATGGATTTTTGGCCGAGCCTTTTGTCGAATATGAAAGCATGGCAACTTTCGGTTCTTTTTCCACCAGTTGACGGAAAGATGCGGCTGATGAAATAGCAATTTCCGCTAGGTCTTCTGCCGACGGATTCTCAACCAAACCTGAATCGCCGAAAATAAAATTACCTTCTTCTCCATATTGGCAGTCAGGTACGCACATTAAGAAAAATGCCGAAACGATGGCTGTGCCGGGAGCGGTTTTCAAAATTTGCAAAGCAGGACGTAAAGTATTGGCAGTGCTGTGTGCGGCACCCGAGACCATTCCATCAACTTCGCCCATTTTAACCATCATCACGGCAAAGAAGGTGTAGTCTTTCATAGTCTCTGCAGCTTTTTCCAAAGTCATGCCCTTGTTCTTACGTAATTCATAAAACTTTTCGATGTATTCGTCTTTCTTCTCGTAAGTAAGAGGATTGACAAATCTGACTTGGCTCAAATCCAAGCCTTCCGCTCGTTTTAGTACTTCTTCTTTGTCACCGATAAGGACTATTTTGGCCAAACCGGAAGCGGTAGCTTTGGCAGCTGCTTCCAAAACTCTTCGATCCTCAGATTCGGGCAAAACAATTGTTTTGCCGGCACTCTTGGCTCTGGCAATAATTCGATCAATTAATTTCATATTCGTTACCATCCATTCTGAAAAATAAGTGTATCTGCTACACTCGCTTATCACTCACAGTATAGGTAATTTTTCGTTTCAGTTCAACCGAAATAATGAAAAACGACACGCAAACGGCGGCCTCTCCCCAAAATGAATACCCTCACCACCGCAATGATGAGGGTATCGGAACAAAAAGGAATGAAGGGTAACTAAATTATAGTTACAACTGTGGTTATCATAGCATATATTCAAATTAACAAATACTATATTTTTGCTTTTCTTATAGCGTTACACCCGGCAAAATGTTAAACTTTTCAAGGAGGTATCAAAAAAGTATCAGATACGTATCGGATAATGCATTAAATAAAGTATTAAGTCAGATTATCTTAAGAGGTGTTTTATGAATGTAGCCGCCGTAATAGCTGAATACAACCCTTTTCATCACGGTCACGCCTGGCAGTATCGTGAGATTCGGCGCATATGCGGTGAAGATACCGCAATTATAAATGTTATGTCCGGGGAATTTACCCAACGTGGTGAACCGGCCATTTTGACTAAGTTTGTACGCGGTGAGCTGGCAATTAAAATGGGCAGTGATTTGGTTCTGGAACTGCCGCTTCCCTTTGCCTGTTCTGCCGCCGGAAGTTTTGCCGCCGGTGCCGTCCGACTTTTAGCCGCCACAGGCCTGCGCATGAATGTTTTTTGTGGGGCTGAAGACAGCGATCGGCCTGATATTTTTTATAATATTGCTAAAATTTTAATTGACGAGCCAAAAATTTTCGAGGATGAACTGCACTTATTGCTTGACAGCGGTAACAGTTTCGCCGTTGCACGCAGCCGAGCGGTAATAAAATTCTTATCTTCTCTTCAGCCTGATTGGTATCTAACGGCACTGCAAGAAGGCTTTAGCTTTGAAACTTTTTTTAAATCTTCCAATAATATTTTGGCACTTGAATATGCCGTAGCAATTTTGCGCTATCAGCTCAGCAAACAATTGACGTTGCATTTTCTGCCTCGACAGGGTCAAGCGGAAAAAGACAAGTCGCTTACGACAGCACCGGGTACTTGGCTCTCCGGTACGGCTCTCCGGCAGGCAATTTTAAGCACGTCATCCACCGCCGCGCTTTTACGGATTTTGGCCGGTAAAATGCCGGCGCATGTATTGGGTGAAATTCTTCTTCATCACAGGGAACATTCTATACCGACTTGTAATTCCCTGTCCCTGCCTCTTTTCGCGCGATTACGTGTCGCAACCCGAGAGGAACTGTCTTGCTCTCTCAACAGCAGTGAAGGTCTCTTGCGTGCCGCGCAAATTTTATTGCAAAAGCAGGGGCGAGAGTTGAAGAATTGGACCGATCTAGCTGTCGAGGTTACCGATAAACGACGGCCAACCGGACGGGTCAACCGTGCTTTCTGCGCTTTTTTACTGAATATCGACCAAAACGAATTTAATCTTCAGTTAAAGGCTGGCCCGTCCTACATACGGCCGCTTGCTTACAGCAAACGTGGGCGTTATCTGCTGAGGCTGCTCCGGCAAAAAGCAACTTTACCGTTAATCAACAATGCTTCCGATTTTTTAGAATACCTCCCCACCGATGCGGTACGGCAGCAAGGTGAGCTATGCTTAAGGGCGGCCGATTTAATTGCCTACAGTTTGCAGCGGCCGGGCGGCACCGAATTTAATGAGTTTGCCCGCGCTGGTAAATATCTTTCCGGTGACAGCTGAGTCTCAAAAGTGGTCCGTTTGCTAGACAGCTAGTTTGCATTTAACTATCTCAAGTGTTAAAATTATTGCATTTTAAAGTATTTGGTAGAGGTGGAGTTATGGCAGAAGGTACAGATATAAACAGATCTCAAGATGTGCATGAGACGCAAGAAACCAACATATATGATATTTTATCCGAACGTGGCTACATTGCTCAGTGCACTCATCCGGAAGAAGTTCGCAAGTTGCTCAGTAAACCAGGCGTTACATTTTACATAGGTTTTGATCCGACAGCGGACAGTTTGCACGCCGGTCATTTTATCCAAGTTATGATCATGGCTCATATGCAAAAAGCAGGGCATCGGCCAATTGCCTTGATGGGCGGCGGAACCGGAATGATCGGTGATCCCTCAGGGCGCAGCGACCTACGCAAAATGATGACCCGTGAAACGGTACAACACAACGTCGACTGTATAAAAGCGCAAATGAGCCGTCTGATTGAATTCGGCCCGGGCAAAGCTACGATCGCTAACAATGCGGACTGGCTTCTCAATCTTAATTACATTGATTTTTTGCGTGAATTCGGCCCTTGTTTCAGCGTTAACCGCATGTTGACCGCCGAATGCTACAAAAAGCGTTTAGAGGTCGGGCTCACTTTCCTTGAATTCAATTATATGTTGATGCAGGCCTATGACTTTTATAAATTGCACGAGAGTATGAATTGCCGCTTGGAGCTCGGTGGTGACGATCAGTGGTCAAACATTTTGGCCGGGACCGACCTTATCCGTCGTAAAACCGGAGAAGAAACCTACGGCCTGACTTTCCGGCTGCTTACCACAAGTGAAGGTATTAAGATGGGCAAAACCGCCAATGGAGCTCTCTGGCTTGATCCGGATAAATGCCCACCGTTTGAATTCTATCAATTCTGGCGGAACATTGCCGATGCCGATGTAATCAACTGCCTAAAAATGGTCACCTTTGTTTCTATGGACGAAATTCGTGCCTATGAAAAGTTGGAAGGCTCGGAAATCAATACCGCCAAAAAGCGTCTGGCGTTTGAGGTAACCAAACTCATACATGGGGAAGAAATTGCTGCCCAATGTCAGCAACAAGCGATTGAGCTGTTTGAAGGCGGCGGACGATCGCAATCTATGGAAACGGCCGAGCTTGGATCTTCTGACTTAGGCAAAACCACCATTTTAGACAGTTTGTTGGCCGTGAAACTCATTCCGTCTAAAGGTGAAGGGCGTCGCTTGATGCAGCAGAACGGCCTCTTCTTAAATGAAAAAGTTATCGCTGACTTCAGCCGCACTTGGTGTGCCGATGATTTCGCTAACGGCGAGGCTATTATTCGCAAGGGCAAAAAGAAATACTATCGTTTCATCTTGAAGTAAAGCCTGCATTTAAAGCTTACTTCAGCCAAAACTTAGTAGCTTAAAGAACTTATTTAGACTAACGCCCGGTTTGCGTTTACACAGCCGGGTGTTTTATGTTCTTTGATGATGATTCATGTGGCGATCGGCGGAACTGCTATGACCAGGTCGATGATGCTTATTCAGTAATTTGCTGATGTGACGGCTGACAATAGCCTGTTGGCGATCCATGGCCATAATTTCAGCATACTGCCACTGGCGCACGCTGAGTAACATCCCGACGATCAGAATCAATACTGCCCAAACGGTTACATTTTCCGTGTACGTCACACGGGTGTCCCGTGACCTAGCAGCCGCTCGTAGATCAAGTGACTGCTCGGGATACAAGGTTCCGTAGCTACCGCGATACTGTAATTTCGGTAAAGTGCCATTGCCGATAAAATATTGCCAAAGTTGCGGACTTTCTTCCTGTTCGATTTTTATCAGGCAAAATTCCCCACTAACCTTCGCCGTATACAAAATTCGCTTATCTGCGGTAACTGCAGCCGCCGAATCCGTTGCCGTTGCAGCCGCATTCGCCGCCGCTGCCTGTTCGTCAATAAAGTTAACACTCTCAGTTCCGTCAGGCATTGTGCCAGCATAGATTAACAGGCTACGCTGCCCGCCCGCCCGTATTAACCAGCGGTTTACCGAACGATTGATACCGAATTGCAGCCCGGACAATCGCCAGCGTTGATTAAAACCTTTACGCATTATCACCAAGCCGTTCCACTCCGGTTTATCGTGCATGCGAAAAAGCACCACTCCGGTACTGCGAAACCTAAGCATCCCGCAAACTTCCGGTTCCATTTCAGCCCGGTGTAAAGACAGTTCTGGCAAAGCAGCCAATTTCTCCTTGATAACTTCCGGCCAAGTAAGCGGATCATCAAAGCTCAAGTTATAGCTGACCCGATATACATTTACGGCTAAAAGAATAGTAAGAACTGCAATAATCATCGCCCCTAAGCGATGTTTAAGTATTAACCACTTATCTCGCAACACAAATTCAGCCGCCCCTTAGTAAGACATTCGTCATCCAACTTTCATCATTCATTACTGTAAAAAAAAAAGAGCGGCAAAACTGCTGCTCTTTAAAATCAATTCATGAAGCTTACTTTGCTGCGTTCAGAGCCTTGGCTAAAGCGGACTTGCGACGAGCAACTGTGTTCTTATGCAAACGGCCTTTGCAAGCAGCTTGATCCAACTTTTTCTGAACAGAGCGATAAATTTCAGAAGCATGTTCGTTAGATTCGGCAACGGCAACGCGGGCCTTCTTGACAGCAGTACGAATTTCACTTCGTTTGATCTTGTTAGCTGCTGCTTTTTTTTGCAGAACCTTCACACGCTTAATCGCGGATTTAATATTCGGCATCGTTTCACCTCCTATGTTGACGTTGCAACTTAAATAGCTATGTAATTTTAACACAGCTATATTTTTTTTGCAACGGGCAATTAGTCTTCAGACCGCGTCAATTTATTGTAGATTTTGGGAGCCCAAGAACCTATATAAAGTCAATACTTGTAACCACGTCTGTTATAGATTGACGAATCTATACAACGAATCCCGCTTACTCCTTTCAGATCCAAAACATATACTAAATCATACTTTTCAACTTTTTGCCAAGCTAATGATTTTGATAATTGATAATCCTTCATGCTATTTTCCTCACCGTATCTATATTCAACAATGACCATTTGTTTTTATCAATTATTGAAATGTTATGTGTAACTACAATAATAGTATTTCTTGACTTTGATAAAGATTCCATTATCTTTTTTGCTGTCGTATCATCCATTCCTGTAGTTGGTTCATCTAGTAATAGTAATTTTTTGTTCTGTATTAAGCTTCTTATTATTTTTATATATTGTTTCTCTCCACCACTCATTAATGATACATCTTCTCTGTTGCTGTATTTATCTTCATAATTCCAATCTGAAAAAATATTATTATAATTATATGCACCATACAATGTTACATTACTATAAAAATCATCCGAAAAAATTATTTGTTCTTGAGATAAATAAGAAATTTCATCAATCGAATAATTAAAAGCGGGAGTAACCTTCACATTATTAGATATCTTTCCAGCTAATAATTTCAATAATGTAGATTTACCTGATCCGCTCTCCCCAAAAATAATATATTTACCACCTTCTCTAAATTCGCAGTTATAAATATATTTCTTTTCAGGATAAGCAACTTCAACATTATCCAAAATCAATCTTTTATTAATGAACAAATCAATCGTCTTAACATCTGTATATTCTTGATTAAGAAATTCATTTAGGTCTTTTCTGATATCTTCTGTACTATTAATAGCATTAATACAATATAAAATTTCTATTAAAGGATCTGTAAATGACTTAGAATATGAAAAGAACATCACTACTTCACCTATACTAATAATATTTATCATAGAGAAATATACTGATATAATTAATACAAGCATTTCCAGAATCATTATTAGACCACCTGATGCCAGATTACTAACTATTTTAACTGATCCATAAGCTAATCTTTTGTAACTTAATAAAGTTGTCTCGTCTGAAAATTTTTTATTAAATGACTTTTTAACTTTAGAATCAATCATATCAAAAGCTCTTAACAATTCATTGACTATATTAGCATACTTTTCATTTTGCTTAATATATATAGATGCAAAAGATTTAAGCTTTCCTTTAAAGATTTTCGGAATAAATACAACAGCTAAAGATAATATAACAATGATAAAAAATATTAATCTATTATGAACAAATGTTATTGTTCCATATATTAAAATTGAAAATATTGATTTAAGCAAAGATATTTTAGGTGTTAAATAATCTTGTTCAATTTGCGTAATATTTTTGGTCAATATTGCATAATATTCTTCTGTCTTTTTACTAGAAAATTTATCATAACTTAACTCTGTAAACCTCGAAAAAATTATCTTTTGCATTCTATTTTCAAAGTCTATCGCTGTACGCCAAACAAATTTTTCTGACAAAAAAGTAAATAATAGATAGAGTAAAATTGCAATCAAATAACATATAAATATTTTTTTCAAATAAATAAAAGATGATTGTGGAATTACATTGTCTATTAAACTTTTATGTAATATAGGAATTATTGCTATAGCTATAGTCGATAGTATAGAGAAAAATATTTGTAATATAATATATTTCCTAGACTTTTTTATTATTTTATTAATCATTTTTCCCTCCGTAGCATCATGTCTAATTATATCAATATATTAATTTTTTTACAACGGGCAATTAGTCTTTGACCGCGTCAATTTATTGTAGGTTTTGGGATCCCAAGAACCAATATAAGGCTCTTGGGCTCTCTTTTGTTTTATCTTTTTTCATAAACCTGCAAAAACGTTACGCGGTATTAGTCTTATTTTCAACTGCCTTACTTTCATGTTAAGGATATTCCTTGGGTATCGCGTTGACTTATTAGCTCAATTATTGTATTATTTAGTTGTTCGTACAAATGATTATTATGACATTTCCGTATCTGCTCAAAGCCACAAGAGCAGACACTTCGTATCCCCCTTATGCAAAAGCCGCATCGTTAAGATGCGGCTTTTGTTCGGTCAATTATGCATTTTTATGTACTGGCCATCTGGCCTAAGTCCAACAGGTATAAGTCCGTCAGGCCTCAGCAAATATCTCACGTATCGGACTCATTATTTCGCTCGTCCGCCACTTTGCAAAAATTCGTCTATGGCCACGGCAGCTTTTTTTCCGGCACCCATCGCTTGAATTACGGTTGCAGCTCCGGTTACCGCATCACCGCCGGCATAAACTCCGTCTCTTGACGTTTTCATCGAATCATTGACGTTAAAGCAACCCCACTTGTTTGTATCAAGGTCAGGCGTTGTATGTTTAATCAACGGATTGGGCGTGGTCCCGATTGAAACGATTACGGTATCAACATCAATTATTTCATTTGACCCCTCAATCGGAATAGGGCGACGGCGGCCGGAAGCATCAGGTTCGCCTAATTGCATTTTAATTATTTCCATACCGACGACCTCATCATTCTCGTTGCCGATGATTCGCACTGGGTTACACAAATTTCTGAAAATGATCTGCTCTTCTTTGGCGTGATGTACTTCCTCACGACGAGCCGGCATTTCTTCCTCTGAACGACGATAAACGATGTAAACTTTCTCAGCTCCCAGACGGATTGCTGAACGAGCCGCGTCCATGGCAACGTTTCCGCCACCGATAACTGCTACATTTTTGCTATGGCGGATAGGTGTATGGTAGTGTGCCTGGTCGTATGCTTTCATTAAGTTGGTTCGAGTCAAATATTCATTGGCCGAATATACACCGATGAGTGACTCACCTGGGATATTCATAAATGAAGGTAGACCGGCACCGGTACCTATGAACACCGCTTCATAGCCCATTTCGTGTATCAATTCATCTATCGTAAGAATCCGTCCGATAACCATATCCAAACAAATTTCCACGCCTAATTTTTTTAGATTTTCGATTTCGCGCTGCACGATCGCTTTAGGAAGACGGAATTCAGGGATGCCGTAAACCAAAACGCCACCTGGGGTATGGAAGGCCTCAAATATGGTTACCTTGTAACCTTTTTGCGCCAAATCACGTGCGCAGGTCAAACCGGATGGTCCGGCACCGAGAATCGCAACTTTGTGTCCGTTGCACGGTGGCGGGGTCAGGTTGTCTTCTACATTAAGGCGGTGATAGTCGGCCGAAAAGCGTTCCAAACGACCGATGCCGACAGACTCGCCTTTCTTGCCTCGAACACAACGGCTTTCGCATTGGCTTTCCTGTGGGCAAACACGGCCGCAGACCGCCGGCAAACCGTTGGTTTCGCATATCTTCTGATAAGCGGCTTCGAACTCACCTTCAGTAATTAATTTGATAAATTCTGGAATCTTTACATTTACCGGGCACCCATCCACGCAAGGACGGTGACGACAGTTTAAGCAACGCTGCGCTTCTTCAACAGCCATTTCTTCTGTGTAGCCGGTAGAAACTTCAGCAAAATTTTTGTTGCGTACCAGCGGATCTTGTTCCGGCATCGGTACTTTGGTCATGGAACGATTAATCATGTATATTATCCTCTCTCTTGATGTTTGTTGGTAGGTATTCGCCTATCTTATCGTTAAGCGTGATTGATGCCGATTCGGCATTGGTGGTCACGTTCCATTTCTTGTTGACGATAAAATTTGTTACGGCTCATCAAAGACTTAAAGTCTACTTCATGGCCGTCGAACTCCGGTCCGTCAACGCATGCAAACTTGACTTTGCCGCCGACGGTCACGCGGCAACCGCCGCACATACCGGTTCCATCAATCATGATAGGATTCAAGGATACTAAAGTTTTTATTCCATATTCTTTGGTAATGTCGCAGATAAACTTCATCATGATAACCGGGCCGATGGCGATTACCAAGTCGTAATTAGCTCCGCCTTCAATCAAACTGCGCAGCTTGTCGGTAACAAAGCCTTTTTCACCGTAACTTCCGTCATCGGTAGTTATATATAAATTATCTGAAATTGCCCTCATCTCATCTTCCAAAATAACTATATCTTTATTTCGGAAACCGGCAATTACGTCAACGTGCGCCCCCAAATTGTGCAATGCTTTGGCTGAGGGATAAGCAATGGCGTTACCCACACCGCCTCCGATAACACAGGCACGTTTGTAGCCTTCGAGTTCAGAAGGGCGTCCCAACGGACCGACAAAATCGGCTATACATTCTCCGGCTTTTTTGGTTGCCAGCAGGCGCGTTCCTTCACCCGCTTTTTGGAAAATTATCGTTACCGTACCCTTTTCCGGATCGGTATCCGCGACGGTCAGAGGAATTCTTTCTCCAAATTCATCTGTCCTGAAGATAATAAACTGCCCGGCTTTGGCTTTTCGCGCAATTAGCGGGGCTTCTATCTTCATCAACACTACATTTTCATTCAAATCTCTTCGCTCAGCGATTTTAAACATAGTTCTGCCTCCGTATATATTTTTGTTCCCATTTCATAGTAAGTTATTTTAATTAGCCTCGCAACGCTTTTGGCTGATGACTCGAGGAAATAACAAAAATCTTATACTTTTTCCGTGCAAAGGCAATTTTATGTAGTTAAATTTAATTTTTAAAAATTCTTTATAAACGTTTTTGATTTACATACTTAGCTAAAATTATTTACAGGATAATGCTATAATGAAAGCAATATAGAAAAATTAATTAATTGCACTTCGCATACAAAATTTGTCAAAAGCTGTAATTATTAAATAAACAATCATTTACCTGAAATAATGTTAGGAGGTCTAACCTAATGCAAGATACCACTCCTCCCAAAAGGGGCGTGTCAATTAAAGAACGCATCAAAAGAACCGCCACCGGTCGTAAGCCTGCACACAGTTTTTCTGCTGCCAGCACGCAAGTGACGACGGCCACCGGATCTGTTACTGAGGCCGGGGGCAGATTCATCGGCAAAACACGCACTAAGTCTGCCGACAGAGGCAACGTCAAGTCTGTCAATGAATTTATCGGCAAAACCACCGCCAAGCCGGCAGCCAAACTTGCCGCCAAACCTGCCGGCAAAGCCACCACCAAGCATGCAGCCAAACTTGCCGCCAAACCTACCGGCAAACCTGTGCCCAAAACCACCGCCAAAAGAAAACACGTGGTTCGCCACCCTGAATCGGTTATATCATCAAAATCACAGATAACACCTTTGACCACTCAATCTGAGCAAAGCAAAACATCGACACTAAAAATATACATACCAGATTCAGCAGCTTCTTCTGCCGCCAAAACGACTGAGTCTACTGCGGTTAAGAGCAAAAACAAAACAGTTCAGCCAAAAAGCAGAACTGCCAGATCAGGCCGTAATAAACAAAATCAACGGCCAACTCCAGCCAATAAGCTGACCTCGGAGCAAACTATCACCCCAGCCACATTTACAGCTTCCCAACTGCCAGCGATACGTGAAAACATCTGGTCGAGCTTAGATATCGCCCGCTCCGAGCCACACTACTCACCGTCTTTTAAAGCCCTACGCATGCGCAAAGGAACATCCCTGAATTTGAAATCCGAAGCCGACAAAGCAAAGCCCAAAACCAAAGTAAAGGCCTTGCGTGTAATTCCATTAAGCGGTTTATGCGAAGTAGGTCGTAACATGACCGTACTTGAATACGGCAACGATATGATAATCATTGACTGCGGCGTTTCCTTTCCTGACGATTCGCATCCGGGTATTGACTCCATCATTCCCAACATGGAGTACGTCTTCAAAAACGTGCACAAATTGCGCGGCGTTTTTATTACTCACGGGCATGAAGATCATATCGGAGCATTGAGTTGGCTCATGGAAAAAATTGACGCACCGGTGTATGCTACGCCATTACCGATTGAACTGATCCGCTACAAGCTGGAAGATCGCGGCATTAAAGGCAAAGACAAGTTGTTACGCACTGTCCATGACGGCGACGTCATCAAGGCCGGCTGTTTATCGGTAGAATACATTCATGTCAACCACAGCATTGCCGATGCCTGTGCGTTGGCGATAAGAACACCTATTGGTACGGTAATTCATACCGGCGACTTCAAAATCGACTACACGCCCATTAACGGTGGGGTAATCGATCTGCCGCGTCTGGCCTCCATCGGTTCAGAAGGGGTCCTGCTGCTGCTTTGCGAAAGTACCAATATTGAACGGGCTGGTTTCTCGCCGTCCGAAAAAGTTGTCGGCGAAACATTTGCCGGGATTTTTGCCGAAGCTACCGGACGGGTAATCGTAGCGACTTTTTCTTCCAACGTATACAGAATTCAGCAGATCATAGATGCCGCCGAGCGTCACAACCGCAAAGTTGCTTTAATCGGGCGGTCCATGCAAAATGTTTTCCGCGCTGCCGACTCTCTCGGATATATAAAGCGTCGTGCCGACACCATAATCGATTTGGCCAATGTCGATAACTACGCGCCGGAGGAATTGGTCATAATCACTACCGGAAGTCAAGGTGAGCCGCTGGCCGCCTTAACAAGAATGGCCTTTGATGAGCATCGCAAAGTTGAAATAAATCCCAGCGACACGATTATTATCTCAGCCACCCCAATTCCCGGCAACGAAAAGCCGATTTATCGGGTAATTAACGAGCTATATAAAAAAGGTGCCAAAGTTATTTATTCCAGTTTGGCACATATTCATGTTTCCGGACACGCTTATCGTGAAGAGATAAAATTGATTCACGAATTATTGCGGCCAAAGTATTTTATCCCGGTGCACGGGGAATATCGTATGCTTCATTTGCACGCTGAATTGGCGCATGAAATTGGTCAACCTTGGGACACAATATTCATCTTGAACAATGGCGACATTTGTCAGATAACCGAAAACGACGCTAAAATCGTTGGTTCCTTCAACGCCGAGCCGGTGTTGATCGACGGGAAATCGGCAACCACGCTTGACAATAATGTACTGGAGTCGCGCAAAATTTTGGCGGAAGAAGGAATTATCGTCATCTCATTGTGCGTCAACAAGGCAACGCAAACTTTGGCCGCCGCTCCAGCGATTCAGACCCGAGGTTTCGTTTATCAAAGTGATTTATCCGACATCGAAAGTGAAACTACTGCTTTGATTCATCGCTATATAAAAAAGGTCGTAAATAATAATAAACCGTTAGCCGATATGTTGCGCAGTCATCAATTCCGCGATCAACTTTATTCTCTGTTCTACGAGAAAACCTCACGGCGGCCTATTGTGTTGGTCTCAGTTTTGGAAGTGTGACGAAAAGGTGAAATAATGGATAACCAAACCCATAATGCTGCGGGTATCCTTGGGGCTGTGGTTGAAAAATTTGTTTCACCGGATGATAACACAACGTTACATAGCGAAGATGGTGAAACAAAAATTGATGTGCGTTTCGTGGATGAAACAGTTTGGCTGACGCAACAACAACTATGCGATCTTTATCAGACAAGTAAATCCAACATCAGTGAGCACATTAAACATATTTTTGAATAGGAAGAACTTGAGGGAAATGCAGTTGTTCGGAAATTCCGAACAACTGCATCAGACGAAAAAAATATCTTACTACCTAGTCTACACTATGAAACAGGCCATTCAAATAGCTTTACCATAGCAAAAAAAGCTGCCATGAAGCTCCCTGCTGGTAAGTCGGATTCCCTCATAGATTTCTTCCTGGTTCTTTTTGATTTCCTCAATATCTGATTCGTAAATATTGCCGATGGAATTGACACGCTTGGCAATTTGGTTTTCGCTGTTGGAGATGCTTTTCATTCTGAGTGTCAGCTCACGGAGTTCAGGCATATCCAATTTCACGACGTATCCGTCGATTACCATTTTGCGGATATAGGCACTCATGTTTTCAATGCCAGCATGCTCCATTTTCTTTTTTATCAGAGCTTGCTCTTTTTCATCTACAAAGAACTTTACCTGTATCGGTCGTTTGCGATTTCTGTTATCTGGCATAGGTGTTTCCCTCACTCATAACTGACAAAATCCTTTTCAACCAACTCATAATCGACCGATGATTGAAGCTGACCAAGCTGATCTTTCCAAGAATCAATATTGGTTCTCACCTTGCGGAAACCAAGTGATTCGTAAACGTGCTGCGCTCTTGTGTTTGTTAAGTTGGTATCGAGGACGATTTTGGAATAGCCATTTCTGAATAGCCAACCGATCAGCATACTCAAAACCTTTCTTCCGACACCACGGTTCTGATAATCGGTTTCGCAGATCTTAATGCCGATTTCTGCAACACCGTCCGCTATGTTACGGTAATTGCACTCACCGATCAGACGGTCGCTTTCCTCAATGACCATGCAACCGTTGCCAAATCTTTCAATAATTTCTTCCTCGGTTGTTCCCAAGCCGTTAGGAAAGCCTGCATGTGCCATCACAGCACCATCATTCCACCAAGCGGCAAGCTGCTTCGCATCCGCAACCTCGGCTTGACGGATGGTTAAGTTTTCATATTGGATTTTGGTCATTTCTTTTCTCCCATGAACAGCAAGTGATTGGTCATACCAAGCAGTTCCGGCTTTTCGCAGATGTAGAAGTGATAGCGAAGATACTGCGTATAGTCCTCGTCGCTCATTTCGTTGATCCTTGCCGCCAAAAGCTCGCTTGCTCCGTCGGATGCAACCTCGTGTAAGATATTTATACCGCCATCTGCAAGAAGTTTTCTCGCAGCACCAACCGTATGAAACACAAACGGAAAGTCGTTGAGCTTGAATGTTTCCTTATCGTAATCACCGTTGCTGAAATAATTCACATCGTATCCGAACTCGGTAAGGAAAACAAAATCGTTGGAAATAAAAGCGAAGAAGATCTTGCCGCCGTCCTTGCAGACACGCTTTGCTTCGCTGATACATTTCTGTTTGTCCGCATCATTTTTCAAATGATAAAGCGGGCCGAACAGAAGGACAATATCAAACGACTTATCTGCATATCGAGAGAGGTCAAGGGCATTGCCTTGAACAAGATCGATTTTATCTTCGGGTGTCAGTTTCTTTTTGAATGCGACAATATTGGCATCGGCAAGTTCAAGAGCCGAGACTTCATAACCCTTACGAGCAAAGTAGAGGCTGTATTCACCTGCACCTGCGCCAATGTCGAGTATCTTGTCGCCATCTTTCAAATATTTTTCTATGTAGTGAACGGTAGTCAAAAATTCAACTCGTGCGGCTTTGGAATGATTGAGCCTTGCATCTTCGTTGAATATATCGTAGGTTCTGTTTACACGTTCACTCTCTTTTTCTATTTTTGCAAGTTGTTCAAAGTCCATTTTATTTATACCCCTAATTCAGAAAGATCCCAATCTGTCCAAGAACCCACCATACCATTTGTGTGGTGAATTGATTGCGTGTGCTGAATGGTAATAATCTGTTTCATATTGTTATACCTCAATTTCTCTCAAAGCCCATTCTTAATTCGGTGTTTGGTATACCGAGCTTTAGTCCAAAGGCTTGTACTCAGTAACAGATTTGAGATACGCCTCCGGGTTACCATTCAAAACGATGACGGCATACGTCAGCAGGCCATTGTAGATCAGATCGTCAAACGTGCCCACTCGTTCGTGTGTACGCACGGTATAACACAGCAATCATTCTATTTTCAATAGGCGCGACGGAAGTTATCGCCATTTAGCAATATTATTTTGTACTAAAATCTAATTTTCGATTTTAACAGTGCCAATTATACTGTGCATCGAAATACCTATCTATCGACTTTACGGTTTTACTGTCTTATCGGCACACGGCCGATGGTCGATCATTTTCATGAACAGGTGATGGCAAAAGGTAAAATTGTTGGTCAAGCACGCACAATGGTTGTAACAGCAAGTATCCCACGCTGTATTGAATATTACTTTGCGATTAATAAATGCTTAGCTAATCGCCATAGCCCGTATAAAGCTATAAAGATTGAATCGTTCTCACCCACAAAAACATGATACTTTTGTGCTTGATTTTGCAAATAAGCCTGAAGAATAAAACTAGAACATAGAAATAAAAGATGTGACTTCTAAAATCACAAAAGCGAATAGTTCGGTGGTTATAATTCGTATACAAATACTTCTTCGTCGATTTGCTTAAAGCCTACAGTTTCAAACATTTTTCTGCTTTGATCATTAAAAGCGTAGATAGTTGCCGTGACTGATTTTAAGCCATTTTCTTTTGCTAATTCCAAAATTTTTTCGACACAATTTCGCCCGATGTGTTTGTTTTGAAATTCTTTGCACACAACTATTGCTATTTCATTGTCATCTGTCAAGGAAATATCTCCCACTAATCCATTTTTATATTCAATATAGAACAATTTTCCATGAGTATTCAAATAGTTGTACATTTTTTTTAGCCTTTCAACATCGTATAAGAAATCAATGTTGTCGACTTGTTTGCATACATCTTTATCTTCGTACCACTTCAAAGTAGTTTCATAATTTTCAAAATAAGGGATCAGTTTTATGTTTTCATTTACGGTAATTGGGTCCATATTATTTTTCCTTTATTTTGTCTTTTTAACTTATATTTTGCCAGTTTGATTCATATTTAGCTATATTCGATGGATCTCCATCACATCACGAATCGCCTTAATTCGCCCGAACACACGATCACACTGTATGGCATCTTTAACTTCGAGACTGAAAAACAGCGTTGCCGTAACATCTTTGACTGCACTTAGCGAACCGCCGACGATCTCAACCTTTTCTTCCGCTATCGCACAGGTGATATCCGACAGGAGATGCGAACGATCCCGCGCCAAAATTTTCACATTGACTGTATAAGTCCCAGCCGTTTCATCATTGCTCCAACTGCATTCAATCAAACGCGACGCACGTTCGGCTTCTATTGAGTTAAGACAGGCATTACTCAAAAGCTTGCTTATGTTAGGGCAAATTCGCCGATGCACAGCGACCCCCTTACCCCTTGTAATGTAACCGATAATCGCATCGCCGACTACCGGGTTGCAGCAGCGGGATAAATGAACCAAGCAATTGTCCATACCTTTAACAATAATTCCTAAATCATTCAACTTCCGCTTGTGCTTAACATCTTTGTTATTGCTAGTTACTTGAGCTTCACTGATTGTCGCGGTAACCTGATCCGGCACAACCTGACCATTGGAGTTGACCCGATAGCCGTATTTAAGGCGTTCATCGGGGGGAAGGCTGCGGATATATTCGTCACGCAATTTAGGGATGGCCTTGGTTGCAGAAAAACCGCCGAATCCTATGGCTGCAAACATGTCATCCAAAGCGTTGAAATGATTTTTTTGCAGCATGGTGTCAATGAACTCATGTTTCATCAGCTGATGCGATGTAAAGCCGGTTTTTTTAAGCTCGCGTTCAAAAATTGCCTTGCCTTGCTGGACATTTTCATCGCGCATTTCCTTTTTAAACCATTGATTAATTTTAGAACGTGCGGACGAGCTACGCACAACATTCAGCCAATCCCGGCTAGGCCCATGTACTTTATCAGAAGTAAGAATCTCCACGATGTCGCCGTTTTTCAGCTCCGTATCAATAGGAGCGATGCGGCTATTGATTCTGGCTCCGTACATGCGATTTCCGATGCCGCTGTGAATATTGTAGGCAAAATCTATCGGTGTCGCGCCGATTGGCAGACATATTACATCACCACGCGGCGTAAAAACAAAGACTTCATCTTCTATCAGACCGTTGCGCAATCCCTCCATAAATTCGCCGGCATCTTTCATATCCTTTTGCCAGTCTAGGAGCTGCCGCAACCAAGCCAATTTCGTATCATTGGCACTTTCTTTGCTGCCGGGGCGAGCCGGACCCGTCTTCCCCTCTTTATAGCGGTAGTGAGCGGCTATACCGTATTCAGCTACCCGATGCATTTCGAAAGTACGGATCTGAATCTCAAACGGCACTCCTTTAGGCCCGAAAACGGTTGTATGCAAAGATTGGTACATATTCGGTTTAGGAGTGGCTATGTAGTCCTTAAATCTTCCCGGAATAGGGCGGAAACGATCGTGCACCAAGCCAAGGACGGTATAACAATCAACAACCGTATCGACAATCACGCGACAGGCAAATAGATCGAAAATCTGATCGAGTGACTTGTGTTTCTTTTCCATCTTTCGATAAATACTGTAGAAATGTTTGGGACGGCCTTCGATTTCAGCATTGATCCCCATTTCAGCGACAGTTTTTTGCAAATCTATAATTATTTCCTGTAGATAGCGCTCACGCTCTTCACGCCGCTGCGCAATTGCTCCAACCAATTCGTAATATGCCGTACGATCCAAATAACGCAAGCACAGATCTTCCAATTCCCATTTCCATTTGTAAATGCCTAAGCGATGCGCCAATGGTGCGTAAATGTCCAGAGTTTCTTGCGCAATGCGCTTTTGTTTATCTTCGCGCATTGTCTTCAACGTACGCATGTTATGCAAACGGTCGGCAAGCTTGATCAGAACTACTCGAATGTCTTTAGCCATGGCAAGGAACATTTTGCGAAAATTTTCCGCTTGCAGCTCCTCTTTGGAGGAAAAACGTATTTTTTCCAACTTGGTAACGCCGTCAACCAGGGCGGCCACGTCATCCCCAAAACGATCGGCTATATCTTCTAAAGTGGTGCCGGTGTCTTCAACCGTATCGTGAAGCAATGCAGCAACCAAAGTCGCCTGGTCCACTTCCAGTTCAAGCAAAATCGTAGCTACAGTCAGCGGATGAGTGATATATGGTTCACCCGTTTGCCGCCGTTGATCTATGTGAGCTTGAAACGCATACTCAAAAGCCTTTTCAAGCTTAGAATTATCGGTAGTATTACTATAAAGCTCATATTGATGTAAAAATGATTTGAAATCATTCTCTATCGCTGCTCGTTCACTTGCATTGACCATATTCTCACCACCTATGCATCAGTTTATGATAAGCGTCAAGATCGGAAAGCTTAACTTTATTATGCGGTTGTCGCAAGCCAATTAAATATAAATGTTCATTCTTTGCCGACCACGATTTACATTCCAGTATACCTGATTCAGCGAAAAGTGTAAGTATTTTTTCTACCAGTTCGCCGGCAAATTTAAATTTGAAGTGCCAACTCCAGACGTCCGCCAGCCAAGCCGGGTCAACCAATTGCCACGTCTGGTCCAAAACTCGTTGCAGAAAACGGTACACTTCTGCCAAAAACTGTTTTTGAGCTTGCGGATTCTCGCTGATCCGGCGCGGTAAATAGCCTGTTTCATCCGAAACGGCAGGTTCAGAGGACGCACAAATTTCCGACGCAACAGCTAAGTTTGCCTTTTCAAGCGACTCAAGGCATAGATGAATGTCAACAACCCGCAGTTGGGCCTCGGTCAGGCCTTGCCAAGTATTAATTTGTAAAACGCCCAGCAAATCCAGTTTGACCGGTGCTGTTATCGCATCCGCCCAATAGCCGCCACCAAAAAATATGCCTTTGATCCGTCGGCCGGCTTTATCCTGTAAAAGCAGCTGTAAGTGCTGTTTTTGCTTTCCTATCTTTCGCAGCTGTAATACGGTGCATCCTTGCCAAGCTAAAACTGGCTCGGGATTACTTTCGCCGAACGGTTGTAAATTCTGAAGTTCTTGCCAATTTGTCACATTACAAACAGATAAATCTACTTCTAAATCGCAAGGAAGTGGTGTTCTTTCACATAATTCCGGCAATCCGGCCAATTCCGTGCAAGTAAACGCAGCTTGTTGCTTTCCGGCCAATAATGCCTGTATTTCTGCCAACGCCGCTGCCGTAACGGTAACGCCTGCCGCTTGCCGATGCCCGCCGTATGCTTCTAAAAGCGGGGCTAAGGTATTCAACGTCGCAACTAGATCAATTGTGCCGTATGTCCGGCCGGAACCGCGGTACAAAACCTTACCGTCAGCATCAACTTCACGATTCAAAACAAATGTCGGGCGATTAAACTCAGCTGCCGCTTTGGCTGCCAATATGCCCAATATACCGGTGTGCCAATTTTCTCCGGCAACAAATAGTATAGGTGCCGCCAAGAAAAGCGGATTTTCACAGATTTGACGCTCTACTTCCGTCCATACAGCTTGCGTAAGCTCCCGCCTTTTTTCATTCAACGACTGTAGTTTTTGTGCCATTTCCCCGGCAATATCGGCCTCGTCGGTCAGCATGATTTGCAGAGCCGGGCTTACACACCCCATTCGGCCGGCAGCATTTATCAATGGAGCCAACCTAAAGCCGATCGTTGTCGCGGTAATTGTTTCATCAGTCGGTAAATTGAGCAAAATTTGCCAGGCGGCACGGGCTCGATTGTTAAGTCGTGACAGACCCTCCTTAACTATAGCGACATTTTCCCCCACCAACGGCATTACATCAGCTACGGTACCGATCATGGCAAAATCGGTTAAATCTCGCCATACATCCTCCGGTTGATGGAAAAATTCGCTCATACCTTGCACAAGTTTTAATGCCACCCCGGCACCGGCCAAATAAGGGAACGGGTAACTTTCCCCCGGCCATTTAGGGTTGAGACAGGCATCGGCAGCCGGCAATGTAGGACGACAATTATGGTGGTCAGTAACAACAGTCAAAATACCTGCCGCCGAAAGTTCAGCAATCTCATCATGCGAGACGATACCGCAGTCTACGGTTATGACTAAATCCACCTTATGTTCTAAAGCACTTTTTACACCGCCAGCAGCCAAGCCGTAGCCTTCTTCCAAACGGTCAGGTATGTAAGTATATATTTCCAAACCGAATTGGCTTAAATAGCGGTATAAAACAGCAGTGGCCGTCAATCCGTCCGCATCATAATCGCCATGAATCATAACTATGCCATGCCTGGCGATGACGTCGGCAACGGTATGCACGGCTTTCTCCATATCATTAAACAAAAAGGGACTGTGCCATTCCTCACCCAAGTCAACGGGCGTCGTCTCAGCTTGTGCCGCGGTTTCAGCCATGCGTGAAGCTTTTATTATCTCGCTTAAGCCTAATGGAGCGGCAACCGTCTTCGTCGCTTCAGTCGGTAAAGGTAATTGCGGAGCTTCTGTCCATTTGTGTTTCAGTAAATTCATTGCCTTATGTTGCGTCCCCGTAACTTTCCAAATCAAATCGTATTTAATTTTCCGGCAAATTTCCTAAATCAGGTCACCGGAATCCATATTCACCGGGATCTTGTATTAAACACGTCATATAGAAAAGTCCGTGCCAGATGGCACGGACTCGGTTGTTATCTTCAGCACTGCCGGTAATCAATTAATGCTTACGCTTTCTGGCAGCTTCAGATTTTTTCTTTCTACGTACGCTGGGCTTTTCGTAATGTTCTCTTTTACGAACTTCAGCAAGTACACCGGACCTTGCGCATGAACGTTTGAAACGGCGCAACGCACTGTCAAGGGATTCATTCTCTTTTACGCGAACTTCCGACATGTTTTCCCCCCTCTCGGTGACCGGTATATACCGGAAAAAGTCTTTAATTATTTTATCACTTTTATAATGTTTCCGTCAACCTGCAGAGATTATGCAATCAAAGCAGCGGCAAACGACCTGATCCGCAAGTATTGTGAGTACGAACCGCCCCGTGAGGAACGAAGAATGCAGAGTTCAGCGCATACGCACTTGACCGGATTACCAATTAATAAGCTCGACGAACGCATCGAAATCATCATAAATTATCGGTGCTTGCTCCAGCCCCTTTAAATATTCGGCATCAACATATTTTTGTTTACGATCATTTCAAAAACATATTCACTGAACCATGTGTCCGACATGGAGAAAACACCTTTTTTGCCTGGTTCATCTCCCCATGAATTTTCCACCTTCCACATAACCGGCTTCTCATCGCGCAAATTTACTCCGGTAATGTTCATCGCATGATTGGCAACTGCCTGACGCGAATCCAAACGGTCGGCTTTCGTGAACTCACCTACCGGGACAAGGGTTTGCTCAAAGTTGAATATGCTTCCGTCCAAAATTCCTGCCTGACGATCGCTCATTTTGCCTACATCACAAGCGAACCAGGCTGTTCGTTTATCTTTTATTGAACGTATCATTGCCGCTTTCATCGCGTCAATCGGAACATTAAGGCCTGCCAAACCGTCACTTTCCAGTACGTTTTTGGTGCTCGGATTAATGTATACACGACCGTAGGGATTTCGCTCACGCGGGTCATTGATCAGTCTGACCATGCCCTCATAGAAATCGCCCAAATACTTTTTATAGAACAATTGAGGGGTTAAATCACGATCCAAATGGTATTTTTTATCCTTATCCACGTACTCAAAATCAAACTTTTGTACCGGCTCACCCAAACATTTCGCCAATATGTTGTAAACTTTACTTAAGCACTCAACTTTAATTGCTTCGCAGTCGGCATCGGCGGTACGACGTATATCCATCGCGTACTTTTTGATTACTTCATGAATGCGGTCAAACATGTCAGCCGAATTTTGCGAGCTAAAGCTTTCCCCCATTACGCTTTTCGGGACAAGACCGTATTTATCGGCCAGCGTTTTGAACCATTCAAAATAGCCGCCGTCACTGGTCTGAAATTCCAGGGCACGAATAACTTCCCTGCTGTTGATGTCCAAATTTTTGGTCGCCATAATTTTATCAAGGAAGACATTGGTTTTTTCCATATTGTCAAAAAAGTACAGATATGTTTGAGAAAATTCGAATTCCTCAAGCTTAAGATCTTCCATAATTTTCGGCCGAGCCATATTAAGGGCTGCGAACATCCAACAACGCCCGCTCTTTTTTTGGTTAGTTATATTTTTGTGATCGATTTCATCGCTAAAAATGAAGCTATGATTGTTGGCTGCCAATCGGTTGCGGCTGGCCTCTTTGACCCCAACATTGGAAATCGCGGCCGCAATTACGCCGTTATTTTTGTCTTTGGCGTAAGCATCGGCAAACTTCTGCAATAAATCTTTGGTTAAATTCATAAATACCTCCATATATATCCTAAATCCGCATTAAAACGGTAATACTTCTCCACCTAGCAAATGGAAATGCACATGTCCAACGGTCTGTCCAGCATCCGATCCGCAGTTATTAACTAACCTGAAACCAGTAGTATCAATTCCGGCCAAAGCAGCGATCTTAGGCAAAACATTTAACAGATGCGCAAAAATTTGCTGCCCCTCTGTATCATGACTCAAAGCAACAATGTCCTTATAATGCTTTTTGGGAACAATCAGCCAATGAATCCTGGCCTGTGGATGCAGATCCTTAAAGACGGCCAAGCAATCATCTTCGTACATCATCTCGGTGCCAAATTTTCCAGCAGTAATTTGACAAAAAATACAATCGTCCATGTCGATCTGCCACTCAAAATGTGTTGAAATATACTCAAACGCATCGAGAAATTGAAGTCCTTGCGGATACTTCTTACTGCTTCAATGTGTATGCTTTGGCGATTGTAAACAATTCGCTACTCACAAGTTCTTGTACACTCCACAGTCGTAAATTCCTGCGATAGCCCGCAGTACATACTTACGTTTGCTTTCATTATGCAATTTCGTAAGTTGAAGCATCTCTTAGATTAAGTGCAGCATTCAAATCCCTATCCTCGATATAGCCACAATCGCAACGGTATATTCTATCTGAAAGCTTCAAATCTTTCTTGATAGCACCACAGCAGTGACATATTTTGGATGATGGATACCATCTGTCTACGACTCTTAATTCAATACCATTTTCATCACACTTAGCTTTAAGCTTAGTTCTAAATTCATAGAACTTTTGTGATGCAACGGCTTTTGATAGATGCCTGTTCTTCATCATTCCTGATACATTCAAATCTTCAATAGTTATATAAGATGGCTTGGTTTTCACTATCTTGGCTATTGATTTATTGATATAGTCAGTACGGATATTATCTATCTTATGATGAAGTCTTTGCACTTTGAGCTTTTGCTTTTGTATATTCTTTTGAGTGGACTCTCCTTCCTTTATATTCTCATACTTGCGTGAGAGACATCTTTGTTCTCTGCGCAATTTCTTTTCCAATTTTTTAACTCTTGCCGACTTGTTGATATTTTTATAGGTCTTGCCATTGGAAACAACCGCCAAGTCTTTCAAGCCTAGGTCAATTCCTATACCGTCATTGCTATTATTAGCAATCTTAGCGTCGGGAATTTCCACAAGAACTGACACATAATATTTGCCTGCTTTGATGGATAGTGTACCGCTTTTGATTTTCCATCCGTCTTTAGTTGTTGGTATATAGCCTTTTTCTTTAATGCGTACCCAGCCTAAAGTGGGTATGTTCAACCTATGTCTCTCGCATCTACAATCTTTAGGATTATTCTTTACAAAATACATTTTTACATCAGATTTACCTTTCTTCTTGAAGTTAGGAAAAGCACTTTGATGCTTAAAAAATCTTGTAAATGCAGTATATCCATCTTCAATAGACTTTTTTACAGCTTTTGAATACGCTTCTTTAATCCATACTTTTTCAGGGTTATTAGGAATGTACTCATTGTTGAGCCATACGCTAAAGCTCTTGCCGGTCATAAACCTTTCACCGTATCGTATAAATCTTTGTTGTGATCAAGATAGAAGTTGTAAACATATCTACAAGTGCCGATAGTCTTGTTAATCTTGATTTTTTGCTCAACTGTAGGATTTATTTCCGTTTTGAAGCTCTTTAGCAATTTCCTAATCCCCTTTGCTTTCAGAATCCCCTCTCTATTGTGAATATATTTTAATGCGTTTAATCACTATTGGCAATGATTTTGATTACTTAAAGTTTCCTCCTTGGAAAAATACGTGCAGAGTTACGTCCGCACGTATTTATTTATTAGCTCAAATAATTAATAATCTCTTGTTCGGCCGCTGCCAAGGCTTCAGGTAGTTTAGCCACATCTTTGCCTCCAGCTTGCGCCATATCCGGCCGACCGCCACCGCCGCCACCACTTATACTTGCCGCAGCTTTAACTAGGTTACCAGCTTTCACGCCTTTTTTGACGGCTTCCGGCGATGCCATCGCCACGAAGTTCAGTTTGCCATTAATCTCAGCCCCTAGTACCACGGCTGCTGGAGCCAGCTGTGAACGCAGACTCTCCGCCATGGCGCGCAAGTCATCGACACCGTCAACGCTCACTGCCGCCGCCAAATAATTGATTCCGGCAGCCTCTCGCGCTTTATTCTTCAATTCTGCTGCCTGAGCCTTGGCCAATTCACTTTGCAAGGCCTGGAATTTTTTGGTTTCCGCCTTCAAGTCATTTTGCAGTTGCGCTATGCGCTCCGGTAAATCAGCCACCTTTATTTTCAGCATGTCAGCAGCTTCCGCTGTTGTTTTTTGCAAATCCTGCAACCAACGCAAAGCAGCTGAACCGGTTATCGCCTCGATACGACGAATTCCGGACGCCACCGAACCTTCAGAAACGATGTGAAAAATACCGACCTGAGAAGTTTCTGACAAATGCGTTCCGCCGCAGAATTCAACGCTATAGTCACCCATAGAAACGACCCGGACCATATCACCGTACTTTTCGTCGAACAGAGCCATCGCACCCTTCTTCTTTGCCTCCGCCATCGGCATAACCTCCGTAACGGATTGATAATTGGCCAAAATAGCACGATTGACTTCAGCTTCAATTTGGCGTAATTCTTCCGCGGTACACGGCTTCATATGGTGGAAATCGAAACGCAAATGTTCAGCATTTACCAATGATCCGGCTTGAGTAACGTGCGTCCCCAAAACAGTACGCAATGCTTTGTGCAGTAAGTGAGTCGCCGAATGGTTGCGCATAATATCCATACGCACCGGTCGATTTACCGCAAGATCCAGTTCCATTCCTGGTTCCAAACTGCCGGCAATCACATGACAATGGTGCAAGAAAATACCTTCCGCCGTCTTTGTGGTATCCTTCACTTCAACTTTCAAGCCATGTTCACCAGTAATTGTGCCTATATCGCCGACTTGCCCGCCGCCGGTAGCGTAAAACGGCGTACGGTCGGTTATCAAAATAACATCAGCATCTACCCCGGCCATCGGCAAGAGTATCGGCTCGCCGGCCTCATCACTGCTGATGATATAAAGTAGTTTTCCTTTAGCTGAAAATTCGGAATAGCCCACAAACTGTGTGGGATTTTTGTGTTCAACCTCCGCCGGCAGACAGCCTGCCGCCCAAGCCGAACCGCCCTTAGCTTTTAAAGCTGCTCTGGCCTCATCTTTTTGCCGTTGCATATTCTTCTTAAAGCCAGCCTCATCTACGCTGATCCCTTGTTCAGCCGCAATTTCTCTGGTTAAGTCAAGCGGGAAACCGTACGTATCATGCAGTTTGAAGACGACATCGCCCGACAATTCTCCGGAACCAGCCTTTTTGGCTTCGTTTATATATCCGTCGAGTAATTGAGAACCCTGTTTTACAGTTTTATCAAAACGCTTTTCTTCGGTTTCAATAACCCGCAAAATGTAATCTTCACGTTCCTTTAACTCCGGATAAGCTCCACAGGACTCTTGCACAACCACCGGTAGTAAGTCATGCAAAAAGAGGCCGTCGATCCCAAGTAAGCGTCCGTAACGTGCCGCCCGACGCAGCAACCGCCGCAGAACATAACCTCTGCCCTCATTAGATGGCAAAACTCCGTCACTGATCATCATAGTCGTACTGCGAATATGATCGGTAATAACTCTTATCGCGACATCGGCCATATGATCATTACCATAGTGCACTTTAGCAATTTTACATACCGCATCCAAAATTCGCCTTACGGTATCGACCTCAAACAGGTTGTCCACGCCCTGCATTATGCAGGCAAATCTTTCCAGCCCACCACCGGTGTCGATATTTTTATGGACCATCGGCAGGTAAGTCCCATCTTCTTGGCGATCGAATTGTGAAAAGACGAGATTCCAAAATTCAACGAAGCGATCACAATCGCAGCCCACATGGCAATCGGGGCGGCCGCATCCGACATTCGGTCCACGGTCGAAGTGAATTTCAGAACAAGGGCCGCAAGGTCCGGTGCCGTGTTCCCAGAAATTGTCTTCTTTACCCAAGCGATAAATTTTGTTCTCAGCAACACCTATTTTTTGATGCCAATAGTCATAAGCCTCATCATCATCTTTGTATACCGTGATATAAAGACGTTCTTCGGGCAATTTCAAAACTTCCGTTATAAATTCCCAAGCCCAGCTTATCGCCTCAGCTTTGAAGTAATCGCCAAAGCTGAAATTTCCGAGCATCTCAAAAAACGTTCCGTGGCGTGATGTATAACCAACACGTTCAATATCAGGGGTACGTATGCATTTTTGACAAGTTGTTACCCGTTTGCACGGAGGGACCTCCGTTCCAATAAAATACGGTTTCAGCGGGGTCATTCCCGCGTTTATCAGCAAAATCGACGGATCTTTTTGTGGCACCAAAGAAAAGCTCGGCAGCCGCAGATGTCCTTTAGACTCAAAGAAAGACAGATACTTTTCCCGTATTTCATTCAGTCCAAGTTTCTCCATATATTATTTTCCTCCCATCGTTATATTCAGTAAATTTTAACAAGTAAAACCCCGAGCCGCTCACGCCGTTGGCGGCATAAACCGTTCGGGGGAAACTTCGGTAAATCCGAGTTTATGGTGCCGGTATGACAATTTCCATATCGGGGTAAAGATTCAAGTTGGTCTTGTCTGCCGTAGCGGCATCGGGATTAGATTCAATAATCTTTTGCATGTAGTCATTGATATCTGCCGTACCCCTGTTAGCGTTGGCGATTGACCAAAGGGTATCGCCCGACTTAACGGTATATTTGTGTCCGGAACCAGTTGAACGTTTGTTGGAAGAATCAGCCTTTGAGTGGCGTGGTTTATTCGAACTACTACTCGTCGAACCGCTATTCGTCGAACTGCTATCCGAATTGTTGTCATCGGATGTTGGCTCGCTTATACGAGGCTCGCTTTCGCTCGGCTCCGAAAGATCTTGTTCGGTTGATTCCGCATCACGTTTGGTAGATTCAGGGAATAGTTCGTCATCGCCTTCGCGGGTCGGACGGATAGCTTCGGGAACCCCAGTAATTGTGGGACGGGCCGTAACGGCCGGTTTACCGCCAAACAGTTTGTCGGCAAACAACATGTATGCCAAAACCAGGGCCAGAGCCAGAATAAGTGCCAACATAACACCTATGACGACTTTCTTGCCGGTTGTCATGCCTTCGTCTTCATCCAAATCGCGCAGCAACCTGTCTTTGTTGTAATCAGTGTATGGATCACTGTAAGGTTGATTTTGATTGGGATAATTCTGTTGATTATAGTTCTGCATGTTCTGCATGTTCTGCATATTCTGTTGCGCGTAAATATTAGGCGTCTGATCTTGATAGCCTTGTTGTGACACGCCACTGTTCAGCTGAGTGTATCCTGCATCGCTGTACGCTGCGTTACCATTTTCACCGAAGGCATTATTGGCAGGCATACCGTTGGCGACTCCCGCAGCCGGTTGTATTGGATTAGGCTCAGCAAAATTGCCGGTGCCGGGGATCCTATTGGTTTGGGCATAATCGTCTTGAGACGGGTACGTGGATGTAGGTTGTTGGGCAGAGACCCCACTGCCGGCGGCAATTCCACCGGCTACAGCACCGGCTGCAGCACCTGCCGCCATAGAAGCGGCGGTTCCGGCTGCCGTATTTCCAGCTGTCACGTGGGGAGTGTTGGCATCATCAAAACGAATCGGGGTATTCATGGCCTTTTGTTCCCAGCCCATCCGTCCGGTTAAACTCTTGAGGCCGGCCTTATCCAACGTGGTTATATTTTCTACGAAACCAATCATAACCTGCGCTGTGGCCCCCGGATTCTGGCGTGCCATTTCATCAATTATTCTATAAGCGGCATCCTGCTGATCGGACGCTTCGTCCATAATCCGCAAAATATTGTGGTGACCTACAGTTTCCATAACTTCTTTATTGCAAAGGAAGAAACAGTCATCCGGCTGCAGCTGGGCAATATTAGAATATCTTATCGTTCCGGCCAATCCTGCACAATACAAATCCAGGTTATTAACCTGATTTCCTTGCAGGTCGACCGTAGAAAGCGGGTATTCGTCTTTCGTCAGCGGATAAAGCAAATCATTGCGGTAAAGGTAGGCACAGCCTCGGCCGGAAGTTATAGCCGCTAGCTCGCCGTCTTTAACGACAATTCCAGTAAAATACGGTTGCATTTGCTGTGCGTCGCCTAAAGTAAGCCGCCCCGAAATATTAACCGCGCAATCAGCCAATTCATTAATTTCATAATCAATGTTGTACCGATTGACCACCTTCATGTCTTCAAATATTTTGTCTAAATATTTTTTGTTGCGAACGGCTGTCTGTTTATAATCCGCGCCCATATTACTGTAAAGCGCATAGAAAAAGCCTCTGTCTTCGCGATCCAAAGTAGTGTCACCACCACGAGCTTCGCGTGAACCTGAAGCCCGGCCGTCTAAGTAAAAACCATCGCAACCTTGTGGAGTCAACAAATTCCGTGTGACCACCGTAGTTGCAAATCTTGTAGATTTAGCCATGTTCTTCCTCCTGAAGTTAAACACGCATATATTATTTATTGATTATATCATGACACGTTATGTATAGCCAATAGGCACCGTTCGCCGATCATAAGTTTACTCTACTATACCATAAGACGAGGTTAATTTGCTATAATACCATCAGCATACTTTGATTGCATTAAAAAACACTATTTTATAAAACAATATTTTTATTGACATCCGATGGGGGGCCCTGAAAATTGAAACGATCTAACGGACGCGGTAATGCTTTGATTATATTTTTAGGCTTTGTAGTAACTGCTTTACTCGTAGCGACCTGTTATTTTTCTTTGGATAAAACTTCTCACGCCAAAAAAGAGCCAACGCAAAAAACTGCACGGCACATTTTTACCTCTGATTCAAATACAGTTTCGACAGAAACTCCTGCTATAGCCGTAGCAAGCGAAGAAAATAAGCCTCAAGCAAGCGAAGAAAGTAAGCCTCAAACAACCGTGGTTAGCAAACCACCGCGCGCCAATTGGCCGGAAATAACCGCCGCAGATGGAAGAGATGACTTGGGCGTGCCCTATACAATAGACGGTACAGTGTTGGTAAACCGCAAGCATCCGGTAAATTGGGACTATGTTCCAGCCATCGATTCGGCCGGTGGGGTAATTTTGCAGCCGCAAGCGAAAAAAGCCTATGAGGAAATGCATACGGCCGCTATGCAAGACGGAATTCAGTTTTATTTTCGCAGTGGCTATCGAGATTTTGCCACTCAGGCGGCCATCTACCAGCAATACGCCCGCACCGACCCGAACGGGATAGCCGGTGCCAACAGATATTCGGCCCCACCCGGTGCAAGTGAGCACCAAACAGGTTTGGCAGTGGATATTGATAACGGTAGCGGCCTGTCTTACGATTTTGACCAGACGCCGGCCGGAATTTGGTTGCATAAAAACGCCTATAAATTCGGCTTTATCATCCGTTTTCCTAAAGGGAAAGAACCCATCACCGGCTACACGTATGAGCCGTGGCATTTTCGCTACATCGGCGTTGAAAAAGCGGCTGATTTCGGCCCGGAAAACACCTTGACCTTGGAAGAATATCTCCACTCCGAGCCAGCTCCAGCACCTGGTGCTCCGGAATCAGAAATCCCGGATGCGCCGGCAGTTTCGGCTGATCCTGCCCAGGTTAATTGACTTAATCGGCTTAAGCTGAGTTGGCCGAATCGGCCGTGCCGAGTCACTTGTTCTGGTTGCTGAACGCTCCTACTTTGCTACTCATTTTGTCTCGGAAATGATCAAAAAACACCGGAACAATCAGAAAACTCAAGCTGACTAAAATGAAGACGCGGGACATCGACGTCCGGGTAAGTACGCTCCAGGCAGTACTGACATGTGGCGGCACCACAGTGTTACGCCAAGCCACCTCCGCTGCCGGGCCCAATAAAAAACCGGTTAAAAACGCAGCCGGTTTGAGTGAAAATTTACGCATGAAAAATCCGACTAAGGCAAATGCCGGCAGCAGCATAACGTCAGCGAAACGTTCATTAACCATGTAGCAACCTATGACGGCGGCCACCGTAAGCAGCGGAATTATCACTCTTTCGGGAATTTTTATTCCAAGTGCAAAAAACCGGTACGCTGTCAGCCCCAACAACAGCATGCAAAAATGTACGGCCGCGCCGCCGAGCAGAAACGTATAGGCCAGTTGACCGTGCTCATTAAATAAACGGTGGCCTAAAGGCAACCTCATAAGATGAACCCCTGCCAATAAGACAGCAGTTGCGGCATCACCCGGTATGCCAAACGCCAACGTAGGAATCAAAGCTCCACCGGTCGCCGCATTGTTGCCGGCTTCAGCTGCCGCTACACCCTCGGCGGAACCCCTACCAAACATATGCTTATCGGCGGAACGGTCGCGCGCATTACGATAAGCCAGCCGGGCGCCGACACTGGCTCCGGTTCCCGGAAGAATCCCCACCAGAAATCCACTTATCCAGGCATAAATTACCGTGATCGATAAGTTAGCCAACTCCCCACGTGGTGGGCATTTTTTGCCGACAAGCGGATAAGGCTTGGCGCGGCGGTGAAATTTTTGTTCACCCATACTTAGCACGGGAGCAAGCCCGAATACACCTATGACAATTACGCTCAACGGGAAACCGCTCGGAAACACATCCGCCAAGAACGGCAGGCGCGGCATTTCTGTGAGCGGATCTTGGCCGATGGCAGCCAAAGCGGCACCGGCAATCCCGGCCATAAAACCGCGAATGGCACTGCGCGAACTTATGGATGCGACCGATACAATAGCCATGATCAGTAGCCAAAACTCATCCGCGCCGCGGAAATAAGTTTCAGCCATCGCAATTTTTTCAACACTGAACCAGACCGCAATGATGCTCAGCAATCCGCCGACGGTGGAAGCCATGCAAGCGACCGCAACAGCTTGTACCGCCCGTCCTTTTACCGCCATCTGATAGCCGTCCAATACAGTTATTCCTGAAGCTTGGACCCCGGGGATACGGCAAATAATGGCCGAGACGGAGCCACCGAAAACCGAGCCAAAATACACAGCCGCCAACACAATCAGACCGGTCTCAGGTGGCAAGCTGATGACAACCGGCAGCAACAACGCCATGCAAATTGACGGCGAAAGATCCGGCTGGGCTCCAATAAAAATACCTCCACCGGTTCCCAAAAACATTGCCGCCAGATTTACCGGCAAAAACAATCGCGCCAAAGCCTCCCCGAAAAACTCCGTCACCGTTCGTCAACCTCCGAATTGCCGCTCTACACACTTAAACAAATAACCGGTTATTTCTCCGGCCGGCAAAGGCCTGTTCAAAGCGGTAGTAATCAAATATATTACCGGTAGAAGTAAAATCAATGTCCCGCGCTCCCACTTGGCCACACCTTTAAAATGATGGATCACGGCGAAGGCATACACAAGTCCGGCCAAATAAAATCCGAACAAATAGGCACCGAACGGATACAAGACACTTGAACCTAGTAAAAAAACAAACTGCTTTAACTGAAAACCGTTCCATAAGTCGAAACACTCATTATAAAATTTTCGTGTGATCAACAGACGCACCAAGCCACGGCCTAGCATGAAAAGGTCAGCCGCCAGCAAGACGACGACCAACGCAATAAAATAGGAGCGGCCGTCAGATTGCGTAACGGAAGCGAACGCGCCTAAACCACAGCAAGCGACCAAAAAAATGCATCCTACCGTTAAATCACTACTACGCACGGCCTTCCTCCCGCAGATTATTTTCGGCTGATTATATGATTATATCCCCGCCACTTGAAAACGAGCAGCTGTTTAAATCACTTTCAGTATAACAAGGAACGGTTTCCGTGTCTGCCACAAGGTTCAATATAGCCCGCCATAGATTTGTAAATTTAGCGTTAAAATAACCGTTTCTGTAACAATAAGACTTTTTTTCATTTAGCAAACAATTATAATAGACAGTATTGGATATAAAATAAATATCCTTATCATAGCTTAAGGAGATAATTATGAGAATTTTAAAACAAGACGAATTTGAAACCGAAGTTCTTAATTCAAAATTGCCGGTATTGGTTGATTTTTATGCAGAATGGTGCGGTCCCTGCAAAATGCTAGCCCCCATTCTTGAAAAAGTTGCCGCCAGAGTTGAAGGCAAAGCCAACGTGGTAAAAATCGATATTGATCAAGCTAACGAATTGGCTGTAAAATTCGGCATTATGTCGGTCCCTACCATGATTTTTTTCAAAGCTGGCCAACCTGTTTTCAAAAAAATCGGTTTACAACAAGCAGATGCTTTGGTTAATGCAATTGAAGCAGCTCTATAATTTTGCCTGATACCGACAGCCGGCAACATTTTGCCGGCTAAATTTTTATAAAGGATTGTTATGCGTAGACAAATAAAATACCTGATTCTCGTGATTTTCATTTTATTTATTTTCGGCTCCGGATACTACTATTATCGCAACAATACGGTAACTCCGCCGAGCGCCGCCGCTCCCGGTTCATCGGAAGCAGCCATGCAAGCTGATGCCGCTGCCGGAAAACCACTCGATCCGCCAGACATGTTTTTCAGCGATGTAGAAAATACAGTAAAACATTTGTCGGAATATAAGGGCAAAGTGGTCATACTCAATTTTTGGGCCTCATGGTGCTCTGTCTGCGATGCGGAAATGCCCGATTTCAATAAGCTGTACGAAAAATACAAAAGTAACAGTCAAGTTCAGTTCCTGCCAGTGGCGGTGGTTGATGGACAGCGGGAAACTGTCGAAAAGGCCAAAAATTACATGAAGGCCAAAGGTTTCGGGTTGCCCCTCTTTTTTGACTTGCAAGGGCAAATGTTTAATTCTATTGGATTGCCCGGGCTGCCGGTAACCTTAATTTTCAATAAAGATGGACGCTTGATTTCAATTGCACCTTACACCGAACAAACCAAGCCGTATTATGTTCACGTGGGAGCTATGCCGGGTGATCTGCTCGAAAAAATTATTGAAGGAGAATTGGCCAAGTAATGTATCCGCTTTTATTTATTGAAGGAGTTTTATCCTTTGTGTCGCCCTGCATTTTGCCCCTATTGCCGATTTATCTCGCCTATTTGGCTGGAGACGGTCTTTCCGGAACTAAACAGACTGTCATCAATACTTTGGGGTTCATCGCCGGATTTTCAACTATTTTCATTGCTTTGGGGGCGACATCTACCGCGCTCGGACGAGCCTTACAGTCGCATCGCGGTAGCTTAACTCAGGTCGGTGGAATCTTTATTATTTTACTCGGCTTGTACTATTTAGGACAAAACAATGTCAAAATATTGGAGGCGCGGCAAAAAATATCCGAATCTTTGAAAACTTTCCTGGGCAATGCTTGGCGGCGGCCCAGGCAACAAAATAATTTGGCAGCGGCCGATGCTGACGGCACAGCCGCTCCGTCCGTCGCATCAGCTCAGTTAGCTGCCGGAACCGCAGCAAGCGAGACGAAAACGGGCGCAAGTTTTCGGCAAACCGTCAGTCGCAAAGCGGCGAACGGCGAACTGCATTTTTTCAGCAGTTTCGTTTTTGGATTCGCTTTCTGTGCCGGCTGGACGCCTTGCCTATTCACCTGGTTAGCCTCAGCCTTAGCTCTCAGTGCCAACAGTTCTACAGCGTGGCAGGGCGGGTTTATGCTGGCGGTGTTCTCGCTTGGCTTGGGCTTGCCTTTTTTGCTATTCGCGATATTTTTACAAAAATTAAAGACCGCCTTGCAATTCATTCGGCGTAATCTGAATAAGATCCAAGTCATAGCCGGAATACTATTAGTCATCATCGGTTTCAGCATGTGGCTGGGCGTTTTTAACACCTATCTCGGCTGGTTTAACCCCTAGTTTTATTGATGTGCTTTTATAAAAAACATCTATTCACCAGTTCAACGCAAAACGACTATGGAAACGCCATCATTTTGACGTCCATAGTCGCTATCTTTTTTCAGCTCCGGATATATTCTGAGTAGTTTTTGCCCATCAATCGTGCCGGAGGAAAAATTTTCCCCCGCGCACCATCCTTTGATTCGGCCATTTTTGACAGCTGCCATAAGAAATGCGTGAGTAGCTTTTTTTATGCCACCTCCATTGCCGGTCGAGCCGTAGCCATGCACAATTTTGATCACCTGCACGCCCAGCCGCCGCGCCGATGAAAGTTCGCCCTGCAAGATCAACATCGCTTTGGACACTGTCGGCAAAGTCTGCTTAATATTAACCGTAATGATTCGCATCAGTCCATAACCGTGAACAGCTGATGGCACAAATCCCCGATGATCGTGGACAACAATTCAAAGCCACGTGGGAAACTGTCCTTACCGGCAGCGACGAAAGTCGTTCCGTCCCCTTCTGTCAAGCTCAAATGCCAAAGTCTATTGTATTCCCCCGGCCCTTCCACTATCGACTGAGATGGATAAAAATTGTGCCATTTCGTCAAATCAGCCTCACAGAGAGCATTTTTAATCCGTTCTTGCTCAGCCCTGTTAAACGACCTAGTAAAATTACGCGTCCAGCGCGTACTTTCCTGCCAAATAATCAAATCGTCGACAAAATTGAACTCAACCTGCGTTGTTCCCTTGCGAAAAAAGGTTATGTCCACAATCAGCTTACGAACGGATTGGATATTAAGCATTATAGCGTTCCTCTTTAAGTTTGCTGCCGTCGTCCCTTGGCGCAGTTATATATGTTTTCTTTGGTTTTACCACTCTTGTCGCCTTAACATGCACGGTCATAACATTTATTGAGGTCAATTTTTCTATTTCAGAAGCCAAAATCACTTGAATTTCGCGCATGGTATTTTGGGCGTTATAACCGTATTGCAAAGAAATCTCCAATTTCAAGACAATACCATAGGGTTCCTTCTGCAGGTGAAAAGCAGAAACCTCCGCGACACCGGCCACCTTGCGCAAAATAATCATGGCCATAGAATGAATAGCTTCATCTGAAATCGAATATGATCCCAACCCAGAAAAGGTAGGCCGCACCACAGTTTTTGCGTTTTCTTCCATCATCGGGAGCAATTCACGCCCGCCGTCTCGGCCACGGTCCCAGCGCCGTTTTATTTTGTTCAGCGAAGCCGAAAAATAGCCGTTGAACTCGTGCTTTATTTCCATGCTGGGAACCGGAATGGTGTGCTGCCCGGCCCGCAAACGCGTCTGTTTAGCCTGATAACGTTCCTCTGCCGTGGTAAAATCTTCAATTCTTATGTACCTGGACGGTTTGTTGAGCCAAAGGTTGGTACAAATTTTATCAAGCATCGCGTCCGAAGTCCCGAGAATCATTAAAACAGGCGGATTGTGCTGAGCCAAGGCTCGGCGCATGTTTTCCGCCTGAGTTTGATCTAAAAAAATCGCCTGTCTTACCGATTGCAAACGGGTGAGCGCTCTTTTAGCGGATGTGCCGCACAAAATTCTGCTGCCATGGATGAGCAACCCATCGTCAATAAAATAATCGATGTTATTCTGATTGGCCACTTCTATCGCACGAGTTGACTTACCAGTTCCGGACGGGCCGACAAATGCCACAACCTTTATCGAAGCCAGCAGAGAAGTAACCTGTTCACGCAACCGCTCTGCAGACAAATTATGTCGTTGGTTAATAATATTGGCCCACCGTTCAATCGGGGTAAGGCTTGGATTCTGGCTGTTTTTTGGCGGATCCAGCTTGAGCGATGCAAAGAGATTGTTTTTTTCCGAATTGGGCTCAGTCGGCACATCCGATTTCTCAGGTTCGGTCGTGCTTAAGGCATTTTGCAGGCTTGACAGAGCCTCCTTGTCGTCAGTTTTGCCGTCTGCCTGTCTGCTAAACCATAATTTTCGCCAATTATCAATTCGCAACCCCATATAGTATCCGTTATGTCGCTTCGTTCACACGGTAAAACAATATCAGTTATCCCAGTTATGATACACAGCCATTACGTCGTCGTGTTCTTCCAGGCCTTCAATCAATTTCTCAAGTTGTTCAGCGACCTCCGGATCATCTACGGTAACCTTGGTATCAGCAACCGGGCCTAAATTAGCATCCTCAAACTCAATTCCAGCTGCCTGCAAATCGGCCATTACCGCATCGTAATCCTCCGGGGCCGTATAAACAACATAGACATCATCTTCCGGGACAAAATCTGCCGCCCCGGCTTCCAAAGCTTTTTCCAAAACAGCCTCTTCATCCGGGTATTCTTCACGCGAAATAATTATTTCGCCTTTTTTATTGAACATAAATGACACGCAACCGGTGGTTCCCATATTGCCGCCGAATTTGTCGAACAAATGGCGCACATCTGCGGCGGTACGGTTACGATTGTCAGTCAAGGCTTCCACAATTACGGCAACTCCAGCCGGTCCATAGCCCTCATAGGAAATTTCCTCATAATTGGTGTCGGAACCTATGCCTGCCGCCTTATTAATACTGCGTTGAATATTATCATTCGGCATATTGTTCATCTTTGCTTTGGCGATAATATCTTTTAACTTGCTGTTGGAATTCGGATCAGGCCCTCCGGATTTAACGGCGACTTGTATTTCGCGCCCTATTTTAGTAAACAGTGCACCTTTTTGGGCATCGGCTGCGCCCTTTTTTCTCTTAATATTATTCCACTTAGAATGGCCTGACATAATTTCCTCCTTAAAGATACGAACTTGCAAAGTATTTTTTATTCTAACATTTTCAAGCGCAGATTAAAAGATACCCAAGCCGACGCAGAACGCACGTAACGCTAATTTCCAACGCCCAGCACTATTCTACAGTTATAGTAATATTTCTACGCTTGTTCTTGTACGCATTGTACTGTATGACGGCTCCGATCAAATAAACAACATTAAATGCAAGATCTACAATTACAAAACCGGCTCCAAAGCTAATCCGTAGCAGATTAATCACAGAAAACACGCACAGTATGATACCGAATACCATAACCATTGTTCTGCCTTTATTTCCAACACGCCGCCGCAGACCTTGGATACCGAACCAAAGGCGGAAAATCGTCAGAACGAACAGCAATCCGACGAAGCAGAAAATTATCCAACTTATAATATTGGTAAAAGCTGCTCCAGCAGACGGCTGAAATTTCTCACTTTGAAATACGCGACCAATCACATCTCCCGGCAGATATTTTTCGATCTCGTCAAATTCGCTTATAGAACGCAAATAAATTGCACCAAGCGACCCGATTAAAACAACAACTACTCCTAACACTCCGACAACCAATTGGTAAATCGAGCCAATGGTCAAACAAACCTTGGCGGTATTATTGTCATAGCAGTTGCCAGCTTTATTGAATTGCGAGTCGGCACCAACTACGGTATTCACGCCGTTAAACTGATCAGTTGAAGTGTTGGATCTTCCTGTATCATTACCTAAATTATTTTCCATGGTTTCCCTCCATTTAGCACCTCGAATCGTGTGCAGTTTTAAAGTTTCGTAAGTTTCGACAGTTCCCCTCATCTAATTGTCAAACGTGACAATAAACGAGGTATGTGTTATCCCAAACGGTATCTATATGGTATAATATACAGCTGAAACTTTGATTTAGCAATGAGATATTTATTTTAATTATGAGGTATATATGCAACTAAAAGATGCCGTGGCAAAGCGTCGCACCTTCGCCATTATTTCCCACCCTGATGCCGGTAAAACTACTCTGACGGAGAAATTGTTGCTCTATGGCGGAGCAATTCATTTGGCCGGCAGCGTTAAAGCGCGCAAAGCCAATCGGCATGCCACTTCCGACTGGATGGAAATTGAAAAACAGCGGGGAATTTCGGTAACTTCTTCCGTTATGCAATTTTCGTACAACGGTTACAATATAAACATACTTGATACCCCCGGGCATCAAGATTTCTCTGAGGACACTTATCGCACTCTATGCGCTGCTGATGCGGCCGTCATGCTGATAGATGGAGCCAAAGGTGTCGAACCGCAAACCATTAAACTTTTTCAGGTATGTCGTCTGCGCGGAATTCCTATATTTACGTTTGTCAATAAGATGGATCGCGCGGCTAAATCCCCTTTTGAGTTGATGGATGAGCTTGAAAAGGTTCTCGGCATCTTCTCCATCCCTATTAACTGGCCAATCGGCACGGACGGTGATTTTCAAGGGGTTTACAATCGCCTGAATGAAACAGTCGAACTGTTCAATGCCAAAGGAGATCACGGCGCAAGCAAGGTTACAAATTCCACCTTGTCATTGAAGGATGAAACCTGCCGTTCGATTATAACCCCTGAGCATCTAGCTAAACTTAAGGAAGATATTGAGTTGCTGGATATCGCCGGCGATAGCCTCGATTTAGACCGAGTGCGTAAAGGTGAGCTGACCCCGCTTTTCTTCGGTTCAGCAATTACTAACTTCGGCGTAGAACCATTTTTGCGGGAATTTTTGCGTATGGCCACCCCGCCGGGCGAGCGACAGGCGATTGATCGGGTCATTGCCGCCACCGACGAACAGCTAACCGGTTTCGTATTTAAAATTCAAGCTAATATGAATCCTGATCATCGTGACCGGATGGCATTCATACGACTTTGTTCCGGCCGATATACCCCCGATTTGGAGGTCAAGCTGGCACGCACCGGCAAACCGATCCGTCTGACAGCACCGCAGCAGCTTATGGCGCAAGAACGGACGGCAGTCAGTGAAGCTTATGCCGGCGATATCATCGGAGTTTTTGATCCAGGTAATTTTCGTATTGGAGACACCATCTATTCCGGCAACAAGCCGATCAAATTCCAGGCCATACCGAGTTTCCCGCCTGAACATTTTGCCCGCATTGCCCCGAAAGATTCATTGAAGCGCAAGCAATTTTTGAAAGGCATGGAGCAACTGGCGCAGGAAGGTGCCGTGCAAATCTACAGGCAACCAGCGATCGGAACCGAAACTTTTATCGTTGGGGTGGTCGGAATGCTTCAGTTCGACATTTTGGAGCATCGCTTAAAAAATGAATACAAAGTGGACATTCGCCGCGAGACGCTAAACTATCGTCTGGCACGTTGGGCTGTTCCCAAAACCGGGCACACTCTGCCGCCGCTTGACACTTGGAATATCACCAGCACCAGCATGATCGTACTTGATTATTTAGAACAACCGGTTATTTTGTTTGAGTCGCCCTGGGCCATAGACTGGGCCTTACAACGAAATGAGGCTTTAGCTTTGGAGGAAATTAATGACCGCAACTGACGTCAATCCTATAAAACGGAAAGGCGAACCCGTAATCCAAATTCGTGATTTAGGTTTTAGCTACGGGGAAAAGCCAGTTTTTCGTCATCTTAATCTCGACATTTATGCCAATGAGTTCGTCGGTTTAATCGGGGCCAACGGTTCCGGTAAATCCACCTTGGTAAAATTGATTTTGGGCTTGGAAACACCTACTGAAGGAAAAATAATTCGTTTCGGCAAGGAAAATTGGGAAAGCCGTTCCCGCAGTCAAATCGGGTATATCTCGCAAAAAGCGGCCTCGTTTAACAGTGCTTTTCCGGGGACGGTAGAAGAAGTCGTCATGGCCAACTTATGGAGCAAAATCGGCCTGCTGCGTCGTCCCAAAGCAGTGCATCGTCAACGCGTGAAGGAAGCTCTGGAATTGGTCGGCATGCAAGATTATCGCCGGCAGCTAATCGGCAATCTCAGCGGCGGGCAGCAGCAAAGGGTTTTTTTGGCCCGCGTTTTGGTAAATGAGCCCAAACTTATTTTTCTCGATGAACCAACGGTGGGGATTGACGCGAAGAGCGAAGGTGAAATATACCAGTTATTAAATATGCTTAATCAAAAAGCCGGAGTTGGAATCGTTTTGGTATCACACGATATCGGTGCCGTAACGGTTCACACGGAACGCTTGCTTTGCATGGGTGCCGATGGCTTTTTTGAGCACGACACGGCGGAACCGCTGGCCGCTGATTTTCTCAGCCGGTTATACGGTTATGAGGTTTTGGCGCACAGTCATCTCAATCCCGCCTGGGCCGGAATCGGCTCGACCGTGCATTGTGATATTTGTGACCGGCATCACCACCACAATAATTGTGATTGTACAGCCGGCGCAGCTGTGACGGCCGCCTCAGATGCCGCAGACACTTCAGCCGGCGCAGCTGTGACAGCTGCCTCAGATGCCGCCGCAGCCAAAGTAAATAAAAAGGAGTCAACCTAATGTATCTGTCCGCTTGGTTACCGGAAATTTTAGCCTATCCTTTCATGGTGCGCGCCTTCATTGTCGGCATAACTGTCGCCTTGCTTTCAACATGTATCGGTTTGGTTATCGTCCTACGGCGTTTATCCATGGTAGGCGATGCCTTGGCTCATACGTCCCTTGCCGGCGTAACGATCGGCCTTATAGCCGGTTTTAACCCAATTTTGGGAGCAATGGGCAGTGCCGTAACGGCGGCCTTCGCCATCGAATATCTGCGCAAAGCCTTTCACAAGTATTCTGAACTTTCCATAGCGATTGTCATGTCGGCCGGTATCGGCTTAGCGGGTAACCTTTCCGGCTTTGTTACCGGAGTTGCCAATTTTAACAGTTTTCTATTCGGCAGTATCGTTGCCATTGATGACTTTGAATTCAAGCTTATTATCGTAATCGGAGCAGCCGTTCTCCTGCTCAGCCTGCTTTTTTACAAGGAACTTTTCTATATAACCTTCGATGAAGAAGGGGCATTTTTGGCTGGTTTACCCGTATCTGCAATCAACCGCATGTTTACTGTTTTGACCGCCTTGACCATTGCTATCGCTTCGCGTACAGTCGGATCTTTGGTTATTTCTTCACTTCTGATAATTCCGGTGGCCACCGCACTTCAGCTAGCGCGGAGCTATCGTTCTACCCTGTTTATATCGATGGGGCTCAGTGTTCTGTACACGGTTGCCGGTCTGATCACGTCATTTTATTTGGATTTAAAACCCGGGGCCAGTATCGTTTTAATCAGCGTCGCCGGACTTGTAATCGTAATTGTCGGCAAAAAGTTATTTCATCACCGACATTCTTTACACGGCCTTATCAAAGATATACCGTAGATTAGGAGGTCAGCATGTCTATTCAGTCAATACGAACTTTACTAAACCAGGCAGGATTAAAATTTTCCAGACAACGTGAGTCGATTTTGCTTTTGCTGCGTCAAAGTAAATCGCCGCTAACGGCTCAGGAAATTACCGATATGTTGAATGCCAAGCAATCAGGAACCGCCAAGCCCTATTGGCCCTCCACCATATATCGCACCCTCGATTTGCTGCTCGAAGCGAAATTGGTCACCCGTATGGAGATTCCGTCCTCTGAGCATGGAGCGTATATCATGCATGAGGCTAATGCAGACAGCCATTTTGCCGTATGCCTCGGGTGTCACAAAATAACACCGTTGCCGGCTTGTCCTATCCATGAGATAAAGGACGAATTAGGTGAAACCGGATTTCAAGTGACTAATCATCGAGTGGAAATTTACGGATTGTGTTCAAGTTGTAAATCGAACGCAAATTCCGCGGATGAAGTTTCTGCGGCAACGCATTCTGACGATGCGCATTCTTGCGATACACATTCTTTCGATGCGCATTCTGACCTTTCGAAACATACGCCGCCGGAGCGAAAACCTTCAGGCACTCACAATCATATCAACCGTCCCTATAACAAATAATTGGAGGAAAATATGTCCATAATGGAAATTGGAATCAGCCAAAGCTTGTTTTCATCTTATCTAGCTTTCATTTTAATCTTTGTATTGGCTTTAGTCGCAGTAATTCCGGTTATAATCGGCTTTGCGACTTTAGGACGAATCAAGCACTTGGCGACAGTTATTATCGCAGCTTTAAATCATTGTGAATATCGCACCGGCAAACTGGACGGCTGCCAAATCAGCAATCTTGCCTTATTGACCGGCTTGGTCAACGAAGAAAACTTTCCGAAACTAACCGAAACTTTTGCCGAGTTTGAGCGTGACAGCAACAAACTTTTTCACGGCAAATGGACGACAGATTTGCATAAATATATTAATCGCGAACGCTTGCTGACCCAATCGCAATATCGCCTGCTGGAAGCCGATCGCGCATATAAGATCCTAACTTTCGGCCTCTTTGTCACCGCTTTTTCGCTGATTACGACCTTAGCTATCGGCAGCGATGCCCTCCGGCCGGTTCAACCATTCACGCTGCTCCCCGCCTTAACCGCAACGGTATTTTTCTTTCTCATTTACTACCGCAGTGCCAATGCCCGCAAAGATTTGGACGGCGCGATGAAAAAATTTGCGGAAACGGCTTCATTACGACTGCCTATTTTCAGTGATCTGGCCGGCTCCGCCGTTTTAATTGATGCTTTCATGCAATATGACCGTAAAATGGACAGTTCCGTTGCAAAACTTACCAACGCTGTAAATGCTTTGTTCACGCAAGATATGGTTAACGCAGTTAGTGCCTCGATCGAAAAAACCATGCAGCAAGGGGTTGTCCCGCATATCGCGGCTTCACAACAAATTTTAGGCGATTTAGCTCAAGCCGTATCCGCCAAACAAGAGGCCGGGCTACGTGACATGGCCGAAAAATTCACCGGGCAGTTGACCGAAATGATTGCCCGTCATATGGAAGTGTTTTTCCGTGAAGTAGACGGCTACTTACAGCAATTAAACGGTACTAAAGGCGAATTAGCTCAGGCCTTACAGCTTTTGGATACACATCGCCAGGCAACGGACGCGTTGGATGCTACTTTTCAGCAGCACTTGAATTCTTTGACCGAATACAATCAGCAAACCCTAGTATACTTAAAACAAATGGCTGAAGCTCAAGCCAACTTGGGACTCAGCAGCCGACAGCTAAGTGAACTGCAAGCCGGCTCAGCCAACAGCTTGGTGACCTTAGTCGGAAACTTAGGACAGCAGGTAGCCGGATTTGCTCAAAGCATGTCCCAGCTTACCTCCGATATAAAAGCAGAAAACTCCAACACCCGTCAAAGCATTAAATCAATGATTAACAATCAAAACAAAGCCCTTGAAGAATATCATAAACTCAGCGAAAGCATGCTGGACGGCAGCCGAGATTTGGCAAATCAAGCCAAAATAATCAACCAACAGCTGGAAACCATGAACTCTCAGCTGACCACTACCGTGAAGGAATTCAATACAGCCGTTGTGAGCGGAGTGAATGAAGTCATTGCAACTATGGATAGCGATGTTAGCAACATTACCGCCCATTTAACCAATACTGTCGAAGAAATACGAGATATTACCGATTATGCGCGGCAAAACAAGTCGGAGGATAAGGAAAATTGAGACCAGACTTTTCCGTTTCCACTCAGCATAGCCAACAAGAGTCGATTAAAGCGGTAATTCCGGCCCTATATAAGCCACATCTTCTGCAAAATCAGGTCAACGTTACCAATCGTCATCTGCCCTTGCCGGTTGAAGAATTGCAGCGCTTACAGCCTTATCAGGTGAAACAATTTTTATTGGAATTGCGCAACTGCAAGGCCGACCACTTGTTGCAGTGGATAGATCATCTGCCTATGGCCAAGTTAACCTGTGTTTTCCCGGGGATTATAATCGCCTTGGATGAAAATATTCTCAACCGCCTATTTTTGGTTATTGATCAACGCCCCGGGCTGAAATTGTATGCGCTAGCTTGGCAAATGTTGCAATCTTGCTTTCCCCACGATTACATGCTCAAAGCTTTCCGCCTGCTCTGTACGAAATTGCGTCAAAATAAAATGTTTATTAAAAGCGAGGCAACTAATGCTATAATCGATGCGGCAATCAACAGTTTGGATGAAACTGAATTTTTCAATTCGTTAGCAGATTTTTTAAACGAATTGCCGGCAGCTGAACTCGATTCCAAACGGCGTGAGTTGGCCTTACAAAGTGATTCGGTACTATGGTTGGCTCTCCTGACCGAGTATTTCCGTGAATGCGAAATTAGCAATCTTTATCAGGGGCGGGAATGTTTGGCGGCGTTGCTTCCGAATATTCAATGCAGTTTGGCGGAGAATATTCTTAGGCGAATCCGCTATGCCCAAGAACTGGCCGAATCGCAAAAGCAAGCTGTTGCCGAAGCTATTTTTAAACAGGTGCCAATTCTTGGTGCAGAAAGCAAATTATGGGGAGCTGTCAATAAAGACACCCACACCTATTTTAAGCGTCTGGCAATTTCTTTGGCTTTGGCAGCGCACTGCGCCAACGATCAAAATAAATGGGCATTTTATCAACCGCATTTTTTACAAATTCTGGATATTGCCGGCATCGCTCCGGACATTATAGCTCTGCGTTTTAATGGATTTATTTTGGTCGATAATCGTCAAATACGTCAATCAATCTATTATTACACCAATGCTGCCGTCGAAGCGATTTTGGCTTCCGGCGTGGAGCAAGCCGACCTCGGCCGGCCGGGATTTGAGTTGCCGGGTCTGAAGCCCTGGCTTTCTCTCGCCGAACAGCCGAATGAGCCGGCTTTACGCTTAGACATAACCCCTTCTATGATCAAAACCACTCATTCCATGCTCCACCTGCTTTCAGGCAGTGAGGGCAAATCCCCCATTTCTCCTGAATAGGTGTGACCGCGTAGTCAGACCGGTTCAGAAATAGTTGTTGCTATGCAATATATTACCGCATGTCTTTTAGAGCCGTAGCTCGAATACACCCGGCCGGAAATGTGCCCCCGGAGATGTACACTGAGTTCTCCCACCAGCAGGTGCCTTCTCGCCAACTCTTGAACTTTCTGTAAATACGGCAAATCCGAACATTGGTTACATTAATACTGTCTAATTTCGGCTAGGATGTAGGAGATAGATTACTGAAAGGAGCTGCCTTTAGGCAGATTTATTTACATTATGAACTTATTTGATGTTATTATAGTTGGGGCAGGGCCTGCCGGATTAACGGCCGCTCTATATGCCGGACGAGCCGGATTAAAAACCTTGGTTTTTGAAGCTGGGGTCCCGGGTGGCAAAATGCTGAGTACTTCGGATGTCGAAAACTGGCCCGGCTCGATGCCTACCACCGGCCCTGAGTTGGCCGAAAAAATGACTGAACATGCTTTCCGTTTCGGCGCGGAGCAGGTAAACGCCCAGATTACCGATGTACACAAGGAAGGCAATCTCGTCGTGGCAGTTGACAGTGAAGGTAAGGTTTATCACAGCAAAGCAATTATTTTGGCTACCGGATCAACCGAACGTCATCTCGGAATAAAAGGCGAGGCCGATTATGCCGGAATGGGCGTTTCCTATTGCGCTGTATGTGACGGGGCTTTTTTCAGGAACAAAACCGTTACGGTTATCGGCGGTGGTAATTCTGCCTTTGAAGAAGCCGTTTATCTTACCAAATTCGCCAAACAGGTCTACATCGTTTTGCGGCGTGATGTCGCCCGAGCTGATGCCGTCCCGGTTCAACAAGCGATGGATAATCCGAAAATCAAAGTTATTTACAATAAAAAACCGCAGGAAATTTTAGGTAACGGTATGCAGGTTACCGGGGTTCTTTTTGCCGACAGCGTTACCGGCGATACGATGACTTTGCCGACCGACGGCGTATTCCCCTTCGTCGGCCTTTCTCCTGTCACCTCGTACATAAAGGCTGACGTACTTAACAAGGCCGGATTTGTCGTTGCCAAGCCGGATATGAGTACTGATATTCCCGGTATTTTCAGTGCCGGCGACTGTCGTAATACGGTTTTGCGCCAAATAGTAACTGCCGGCGGAGACGGGGCAATTGCCGCCCAGTCAGCTAATGCCTATGTTCAAACCTGGCAAGCCTAAGTAAACCGCTCAGGCTCAGGCTCAGGCTCAGGCACAGACCTTAGGTTTCACTGCTTTGGCTGTTTTGGGTGCTTTAGGGGCTTTAGCCGCCATCGCCTTCGTAGTTTGACCACTAGGTTTTCAATTAAATGGGAAGCCCGTTCAGCTTTCTTGCCATTTTGTGTCGGCAATTTTGCCATGCTGCACAATTTGCAGCGTTGCTAATGTTGCTATATTTCGACACAAAATGTGCTACATGCGTTGCTACATGCATTGCGAGAAGAAGCGGAATCGGCTTCTCATTTTTATATTTTATAGGACATTATGCTAGATCCTGCGCGATCTTCTACATTGATACAAACGTTCAAACAATATTACCAGCCCGGCGATGACCAAGCCACCGACCACATCCGGCCAAAAATGTTGTTTAATGAAAACGGTTGACAGCCAAATACCAATTGACCAAATCCACACCAAGACGCATAAAACGACAGTTTTGCCACGCCCGTATAAACGGGTTGATACCAAATAGTAGGTGTAATAAAAAGCAAACAAAGCAGATATTAATACGTGTGAGCTTGGCCAACAGTTGGTCGGTGCGTCAGCCGAATGCAGACGATTAAAAATCAGAACCGTCAGAGGATCAACCCCGGACAAGTCGACATTTTCCCGTGAGCACCAAGTAGGATAAACAATGAATATTACTTGGGCGAGTGCCATGCCCAAGCTACTTATTCCGACCATCAATTTGAAATGATGTGTAGCCTTAGCTGTCGGGTTACACCATATGTGCCAAGCGAGCAAAGCCAGTTGCAAATACCAAGACACATAAAAATATATCATGTAAGGGCAAAATGGAGTCAAATCGTCCACCCCCCACTTGAGCACAGCAAGATCACGCCCGGCCGTACTGTTATATCGGTTAATCAGGGCATAAGAAACCAACAATAATAAAAAGAGCGCAGTTACCAGCACTCTTTCTTTACGAACGCTAAAATATAACTTGAACTTAGTAAGTTTGTCGATAAGATTACCTCCAACCGATTTTTAACTATATATTCACTTCAGTTCACTAACTTTGACCGTACCGCTTTTACGATTGGCAACAAAGGACTTGGTTTTTGAAAAATATTGCAACTCCAAGTTTGTCGGCTCTTTATCCAGCTTATAGGCCGCGGTATAGGCTTCAGTATAAGCCTTTAAAATGGCCTCAGCCTTTTTAGCATCACCACTGCCTTGGTCAACAGCTATCAACTTAGTATTATGCATACCTTGTAACGCTATATCTGCCAACGCATTCTTATCCGGCTGAATTTTGTTGATAATTTCCGTTCGGTGGATATTGCGACTGTGCACCGAAGGAACGGCCCATGCAACTATCGCCACAACTACAATTGCAACAACTGACAAAGCGGTAACGAGTACCCGTTTATTAACCTTGAGTTCCGGCATAGCAAAACTTTCGTTGAGTTTGGCGACTTGTTCAGCGGCACTCAAGCGTTGCTCTTTGGGTTTCTTAGCTACGGGTTGATCTGAAGTTGTCCTGCGCTGTTTCGCGCCGTGTTGTACGCCGTTACGGTAGGCAGACAAAGCCGCTGACTTGGCACTTTCAGCCGGTGGATCAAATTTTTCATTTGGGAAAACATAGTCGCCAACATCTTCCGCCAATGATATTGCCTTAGCCGGATCTACTTTAGCCCAGCAAAATACACAATGATTGTCTTTCTCCGTTTCAACATTTATTATTGAGCCGCAATTGGGGCAGCGGCCTTCACGTATTGCCATAGCGTCACCTTTCTGATTAAGGACTGAACCTGAATGCTACAATTATAGTTGGTTATTTAATTTGCGTCAATTAACCGTTACCGGTCCAAGATTCTTCGCATTTATTCGAGAGGTTTAGCTATGTTAGTTGATTGCAGCTGCCGCGGTGTTCGGGACATCATCTTTTTTTGCGCCACTTCCGGCCTTAGCGCACTGGTTGTTTTTGCTATCGGGGCATGTAGGTAGATTGTAGCGGCCGAGATCAAAATAGGCATTGCCGGTCTTTTCTTGCTGTTTGGGCTGCGGAGCAGGAACTGGCGGTTGAGGAGCCGGAACGGGCGGTTTCGGTTGGGGCTTTTTAACAAACAATTTGGCTGTACTTTCGGCCGCTTTGTACCTGTAGGTTATGTCTATGCCATCTTCTTTTACCTTATCGATGTCGGATGGGGCAAATTCATGTTCAACCTCACCCGGAAAAGTTACATAAGCCTTTACATTGGTTAGTTCTGATTCGTCTTTCGAAATTTCCCCATTAAAATCCTTAGTCAATAAGGTGATGGCCTTCTTGATAAGTTTCTCAGCAGTTATTTTTTCACCATAATCTAAAGTTACGTTTTGGGCTTTTATGAGGGGCATATTTTCATTTAATTTAGCACAACGGGCTAGAATCAAAAGAACATTTTCCTTTGGGTTAGGATTAAGTAGTCCATAAGTCATTACATTTACTTTGGCAGTATTGACTGGCTCCAAATTGCCGTGACCTGCACTGTGCCAGAAAGTAGGTTTTTTATACAAATTTGATTCATATTTGTATTCAACCTTCGCAGTTACTCTAGTAGTATCTCCTTTTTTCCTGAGTAAGGAATCTACCGTTTGATCGTTAGACAACTTTACTTCCAGTTCCATTTCATCTTTAAAAGTACCATCTGCTGCTCCGACAAGAGCAAATGTTACAGGTTTTGTATTTCCTAAGGCAAAATTTTCAAATTTCACTTTACGATAGACATCACATTTAAATGGGAAAAATGCTCTATCTATTAATTTATTTTGTCCATCGCGAGATGTAAGCGTTGACTCCAAACCATCCACAGCATTTTGGCCAAAAAATAGTTTTGGATTGTCGAATTGATAATTTTCATATAAATCTTTGTTAGCAAGAACGAGTTCAAATCCTACCCGAAAATTTTGTTTACCAGCATCATATTCCAAACCGTTCGCAGATTTTTTGAATGGCCACACAGCTTCTTCCTGAGATTCGTTTATCATACTAGCATCGGTATAAAATTTTACACTTCGAAGTTCTACAACAGGCTTTTCAGAGCTATCCGGCAATTCAGCCTTAAATGTATATTTTCCGTATCTCTCCAATACATCTGAAGGCTTTTCACCAACATATAATTTTACGTCTTGCTGGGAAGAAAGTCCTTCTACATATATTTTTGTTATTTTTTTCCTAGTATCTTCCGCCCTAACCACCATCGGCAGAGCCATCAGTGCCGCCAGAACCGTCACCGCTATTGACCGGTACATCCTTTTCATAAAATCCTCCACGTGTATTATTTCAAATACAGTATTTTCTTAAGTATAGCAAAGTTGCCCAAACAAGAGCAAGAGCAAGAGAAAAAACATTATTGCCTAGACAATTTTCTCGTATTCGATCGGAAGCACAAAATTCGACCTGTCGCCTTCTAGCGAAAATTGTTCCTTTTTGTCGCCTGCTAGCCGCCTACCCACCGCTATACTTAAAGCAAAATCCAACGACCGAAAGTGACTTAGAATATGAACAACACCAAAAATTCAACTCCAACCCTCCGACATCTCTTGCCCACGCTACAGCTGACTCTTATAGCCTTACTAACTGCCGTGATCATCAATATTTTCTTTGCCTTTACACCAATTTCTTGGCATATTTGGCCAATAATTCAACGCCAAACAAGAAACAATGTGCATTATGATTTTTCTTCTTCGCAAACTTCTTACCATACATCTTCGCAGACATTTTCGGAAATCCGACCGGTAATTTTCGCTGTCGAAAAAAAGCTGAAACGCAGTAAAAAAGCCCCTGCTAAAGTATCCTCAGGTCGCAGAGTAAAATCCAAGGTAAAAAAACAGCCGCCAAGCCATTTAACCCCCAAGGTCGCAAGCTCAAGCCACGCTAGTCTACCAATTCGTAAAAACTTCCCGTCGTCCTCCCCTGCCGGCACGAAGCCAAACACCTCCGCTACCAGTACGGAAGCGACCACCTCTGCGCCCAAGATATCATCTCCACCCTTATCTGAACAAAGCCGAACAGACAAAATGATTGACCTGAACGACAATGCAACAGTTGATTTAATCAATAAACTAAGTGGTTCCGGCTGTGCCAATAAAACTTACGGATCACCTTTGCCATCCGGCGGAGAAAATTTTTCACTTACTGATGCAGCCGCCCAAGACTCGGAAGCCGATACATTACCGCCGCTCAGTTCTTCTTTTTCTTCTTACGCTGAGCCAAGCGATACAATCATTTCCGAGGCTAAAATTTCTGATTACAAAAATGAAGCCGCCGCTGTGGCGTCGGTTGCCGCTAAGCAGGCCGATCATAGCTTAACTGTTTCCGTTATCCCAGTCGCCCTTGGCATGCTGGTAATTGTCCTTACCGTAATTATTGCGCACGATACGCTATTATTTAAGTAGCACAGCTTGATATATTAGGCACGTAATTTGGTAAAATACTTTTCTTTATCCAGTGTCTCGTAAAACCGCTTGCTTTAGCCATGGGAGTGTAAAAGCCGATTGCCTTCATGGACAAAACTATCAAAGATTAGCGACAGTTACATTCTGAGGCCTTGACAGTTCAGTTTTTTTTTGCTTTAATAGTACACGTTGTATCGCCTTTTTAGCTCAGTAGGTAGAGCGCATCCATGGTAAGGATGAGGTCACCGGTTCGAATCCGGTAAAAGGCTCCAGTTCCGAGGGCTGCTGCAAGGTAGCCCTCAATTTTTAGTCACGCGCTTGGAGATGTACCCAAGTGGCTGAAGGGTCCGGATTCGAAATCCGGTAGGTCGGTTATGCCGGCGCTGGGGTTCAAATCCCCACATCTCCGCCAAACGTCGCAACCACTGCATATTGCAGTGGTTGCTTTGTTTTATACAAATGATATAGGAATTTTACACTAGCTTTTATGCTCCCCGCAATTTTTTTGTACCGTTTTTGTACCTCCCGTTTGAGATCTTTATATAAAAAATGGTGTAATCTGACGCTTTTAGAAAAAATCTCCTGCGACTATATAAAATAGCTGCAGGAAATAAAAAAACATGAATTTATGCTATGATTATGCTATATCACTGAAACGGATACATTAGGATATGAATAAAATGATCTGTTCAGAAGAAATTAAGGATGAATAATATAATGACCCTAGACACTAAAAAAGAACAGGAACGTGACGAACTTCACCGTGCTATATGGGCAATTGCTGATGAACTTCGTGGTGCAGTAGATGGCTGGGACTTTAAAAACTATGTGCTTGGCACTATGTTCTATAGATATATTTCTGAAAACATTACTAACTATATTAACGCAGGTGAAATTGAAGCCGGCAATACTGAATTCGATTACGCACAGATGTCTGACGATGATGCGGAAGAAGCAAGACAGAGTCTTGTTGAAGAAAAAGGCTTCTTTATCCTTCCCTCAGAACTTTTCTGCAATGTTAAAGCAAAAGCTAAAGGTGATGAGAATCTTAATGAAACACTGGAGAAGGTATTCCGTCATATTGAAGAGTCAGCAAAAGGAAGTGAGTCTGAATCTGATTTTGCAGGTCTTTTTGATGACTTTGATGTAAACAGTAATAAGCTTGGCTCTACAGTAGCAAAGAGAAACGAAAAGCTCTGCAAGCTTCTTGATGGTGTGGCTGATATGAATATTGGGGATGTTAAGAACCACGATATTGATGCATTCGGTGATGCTTATGAATACCTCATGACAATGTATGCATCAAATGCCGGTAAATCAGGTGGTGAGTTCTTTACTCCTGCTGATGTATCAGAACTTCTTACAAGAATTGGTACAGTTGGTAAAACTGAAATTAATAAGGTTTATGACCCTGCCTGTGGTTCAGGTTCGCTGCTTTTAAAGGCAGAAAAAGTACTTGGCAGAGATAAGATTCGTAATGGTTTCTATGGACAGGAAATCAATATCACAACCTACAACCTTTGCCGTATCAACATGTTCCTACATGATATCGGCTTTGATAAATTCAATATTGCTTGTGAAGATACACTTATTGCACCTGCACATTGGGATGATGAGCCATTTGAACTGATTGTTTCAAATCCCCCATATTCTATTAAATGGGCCGGTGATGATAATCCATTACTTATCAATGACCCTCGTTTTGCACCTGCAGGTGTTCTTGCTCCAAAGAGTAAAGCAGACTTAGCTTTCATTATGCACAGTCTTTCCTGGCTTGCGTCAAATGGAACGGCTGCAATTGTATGCTTTCCAGGTATTATGTACCGTGGTGGTGCTGAACAGAAAATCCGTAAATATCTGATTGATAACAACTATGTTGACTGTATTATCCAGTTACCTTCTAATCTTTTCTTCGGTACATCAATAGCAACCTGCATTATGGTGCTTAAGAAAGGTAAAGAAGACAATAAGACTTTATTCATTGATGCGACAAATGAATGCATTAAAGTCACAAATAACAATAAGCTCACCCGGAAAAACATGGATAAGATTGTTGACTGCTTTGCTAACCGTCGAGAAATCGAGCATTTTTCACATCTTGCTACATATGATGAGATTGCAGAAAATGATTACAACCTTTCGGTGTCAACCTATGTCGAAGCTGAGGATACGAGAGAAAAGATTGATATTGTAAAACTTAATGCCGAGATTAAAGAAATCGTTGCTCGTGAGCAGGTCCTTCGTGATGAGATTGATAAAATCATTGGAGAAATCGAGGTGGGATGATGAAAAAGGACAGGCGTGAAATCAACATCCTTCGTTCCTCCGCTGCGGAATATCTGACATTTGTTGCCTCCACAGGCGCAGACGAAAAGAGCATAGAGATGCGTTACGAAGATGAAAATATCTGGCTGACGCAAAAAATGATGGCTACTTTATATGATGTGGATGTGCGAACCATCAATGACCATATTAAAAAAATATATTCCGATTCAGAATTGGAGCAATCAGCAACTATCCGAAAATATCGGATAGTTCAAACGGAAGGTTCCCGTCAGGTTGCCCGTGAAGTAAATCATTATAATCTGCAAATGATTATTTCAGTTGGCTTCAAGGTGAATAACGAGCAGGCTGTGCAGTTTAGGAAATGGGCAAACCAAATTGTAAAAGATTATACCATTCAGGGTTGGGTTATGGACGATGACCGTCTGAAAAACAGCGGAACGGTGCTGACAAAAGAATATTTTGAAAAGCAGCTGGAAAAAATCCGTGAGATTCGTCTTTCAGAACGAAAATTTTATCAGAAAATTACCGACATTTATGCCACAGCTTTGGATTACGACCCTACCGCAGCGACTACAAAACGCTTTTTTTCGGCGGTACAAAATAAATTGCATTACAGTGTTCACGGGCAAACGGCAGCAGAGGTTGTCTACAACCGAGCAAATGTGGAAAAGGAACACATGGGGCTTACCACATGGGACGGTTCGCCCAAAAGTAAAATTCATGCCTATGATGTTGTGGTAGCGAAAAATTATTTGACCGAAAAGGAGCTTTTCCAGTTGGGACGCTTAGTTTCGGCATATCTGGATTTTGCAGAAGCACAGGCAGAGCGTCACATCCCGATGACAATGGCGGATTGGGAAGAACGGCTGAATGGTTTTTTGAAGGTTTGGGATAGAGATGTATTGCAGGATGCCGGGAAAATATCCGCAGAGCTGGCAAAAAGTCATGCTCTGAGCGAATTTGAAAAATACCGCATCGTACAGGATCGGTTGTATCAAAGCGACTTCGACAGGATATTGTTGGAGGATGCATCGCAGGGCCTGCCGGAAACGATTGCAAAAGAAACCGGGAAGGATAATGGGGAAAAATGAGCAGATTAGGTGAATTAATTCAGGAATTGTGTCCTGATGGGGTGGAATATAAAAGAATTGACGAAATATGTGTAGTTCAAAATGGATATACACCATCAAAGAAAAATAATGAGTTTTGGGAAGATGGAGATATCCCTTGGTTTCGTATGGAAGATATTCGTCAGAATGGCCGTGAATTGGATGATGCGGTTCAGCATATTACCTCATTAGGAGTGAGAGGTTCTGTATTTCCAGCTAACTCTCTTATTTTTGCTACGACTGCAACCGTTGGTGAACATGCTCTCATAAAGGTGCCATTTGTATGTAATCAGCAGCTCACACACATTCATATTAATGATGAATATATTGATGCTATAGAAATTCGATACTTATTTCATTGTGCCTTTATAATAGATGAAATGTGTAAAAATAACACCAAAGGTGGAAGTACACTTCCTGCGGTTGATTTGAATAAATTCAAGAGTTTTAAGATCCCCGTACCTCCTCTGGAGGTACAACGTGAAATTGTCCGTATTTTGGACAATTTCACGGAGCTTACAGCGGAGCTTACAGCGGAGCTTACAGCGGAGCTTACAGCTCGCAAGAAACAGTATGAATATTATAGAGATATGCTGTTGACTTTCGATGCCCGAGGGGAGGCGATAAGTGATGTTGTATGGAGGACATTGGGCGAGGTTTGCAATCTTCAATCTGGTAAAGCAATTTCTGCATACCTGATTTCTGACACTCAAACAGTAGAAAATTCTATTCCGTGCTATGGGGCAAATGGTCTAAGGGGCTACGTAAGCACATCCAATGAATCAGGTGACAAGCCGATTGTTGGACGACAAGGAGCTCTGTGTGGAAATGTTTGTTTTGCGACTGGTTCCTATTATGCCACAGAGCACGCAGTTGTGGTCACAGATAAGGGCTTTTTCAACAGCAGATTTTTGTATCACCTGCTTGTTAATGCTGATTTGAATCAGTACAAAACCGCAGGAGCTCAACCTGGTCTATCTGTTGCAAGATTGAATGAAGTGAAAGTCCCTGTTCCGACAAGAACAGTACAGGATAGAATTGCCAATGTTCTTGATAACTTCGACGCCATCTGCTCTGACCTCAACATCGGTCTCCCGGCTGAGATTGCAGCACGGCAAAAACAATACGAATATTATCGTGATGCACTCTTGACATACGCAGCAACAGGCAAGATAATCCTTGACAGACAGACAGACAGACAGACAGACAGACAGACAGACAGACAGACAGACAGACAGACAGACAGACAGACAGACAGACAGACAAGCGTGATGCGCTAATCAAGCTTTGTCAATATGTATTTGGTGTTGTTTTTGTAAAACTTTCTGATATTGCCACGATCACACGAGGTGGTAACTTCCAAAAGAAAGACTTTATAGACACAGGAGTTCCTTGCATGCATTATGGTCAAATGTATACACACTTTGGTATTTATGCAACTGAACCCTTAAAATATATTAGTGAAGACGTGGCAAAAAAATCAAAGATGGCAGTTAAAAATGATATCGTTATGGCTGTTACAAGTGAAAACGTAGAAGATGTTTGCAAATGCACTGCATGGCTTGGGAATGAGAATATTGCAGTCAGTGGTCACACTGCTATTATTCATCATAATCAGAATGCAAAGTATCTGTCATACTATTTTCATACAGCAATGTTCTTTGCTCAGAAGAAACGTTTAGCACATGGAACAAAGGTTATTGAAGTAACACCAAATGCATTAAATGATATCGTAATTCCACTCCCGTCCTTAGCGGATCAGGAACGCATTGTATCTATCCTCGACCGATTCGACGCGCTCTGCAATGACTTAAGTCGAGGTCTTCCTGCCGAGATTGAGGCAAGACGAAAACAATATGAATATTACAGAGATAAATTACTCAGTTTTGAGTAATTAAGTAAAGGAGGCGGATACTGTGCCATATTTCAATATTGTTGCACAGACAACAGAAAATACAGTTGTTACAGAATATGAGCCGGTAAAAACACGTGCCGGCAATTATCAGTCTGAAGCAGCATTGGAAAAAGAATTTATCCGCATGCTTTGTGATCAGGGATACGAATATCTTACAATACATCATGAAAAAGATTTGCTTGCCAATCTTCGTACTCAGCTTGAGAAACTGAATAGTTACCATTTCTCTGAAACGGAATGGGATAGATTTTTCAAAGATTCCATTGCCAACCGGAATGAAGGAATTGTGGAAAAGACCCGTAAGATTCAGGAAGATAATATTCAGGTGTTAAAGCGTGATGATGGAAGCACAAAGAATATCACGCTTATTGATAAGAAGAACATTCATAACAACTTTCTTCAGGTCATCAATCAGTATGTTATTGGTACTGCCGAAGGTGCAAAGCACGACAATCGCTATGATGTTACGATCCTTGTGAATGGTTTGCCACTTGTTCATATAGAACTAAAACGCCGAGGTGTGGCTATTCGTGAGGCATTCAATCAGATTAACAGATATCAGCGTAATTCGTTCTGGGCTGGAAGCGGTCTGTTTGAATACACACAGATTTTCGTTATCTCAAACGGAACAAATACAAAATACTATTCCAACAGCACACGTTTTAACGCTATCAAGGATATTAATGCTATAGCTACTGCTAAGAGAGGTAAAACAAGTAATAGTTTTGAATTTACTTCCTTCTGGGCAGATGCAAACAATCGTGTCATTCCTGATCTGATTGACTTTACAAGAACATTCTTTGCAAAACATACGATTTTAAATATCATTGCCAAGTACTGCATTTTCACATCAGAAAATATGCTTATGGTAATGCGCCCATATCAGATTACGGCTACAGAGCGTATCTTGAATCGTATCGAGATTGCCAATAACTACAAAAAATATGGTGATGTTGCAGGTGGTGGTTACATCTGGCATACAACAGGTTCAGGTAAGACCCTTACATCATTCAAAACTGCAAGACAAGCTTCATTTCTTCCTTATATCGATAAGGTGTTGTTCGTAGTTGACCGTAAAGATTTGGACTACCAGACAATGAAGGAATATGATCGTTTTGAAAAAGGTGCAGCAAACAGCAATACCTCTACTGCTATTTTGAAAAAGCAGTTAGATGATAGTAATGCTCACATTATCATTACAACTATTCAGAAACTTGCAACATTCATCAAAAAAAATAAAGAACACGAAGTATATAATAAGCACGTGGTTATTATCTTTGACGAATGCCATAGAAGTCAGTTTGGTGATATGCACGCTGCCATTGTAAAAAGCTTTAAGAAATATCATCTGTTCGGCTTTACAGGAACACCAATTTTCCCGACTAATACAGGAAGTGTCCGTAAGCCACAGTTCTTTACAACCGAGCAGACTTTCGGTGACCAGCTCCATACATATACTATTGTCGATGCTATCAATGATAAGAATGTACTTCCGTTCAGAGTTGATTATGTAAAGACAATGGATATGGGTAAAGATATTGATGATGAGCAGGTGTGGGATATTGCCCGTGAAAAGGCTATGATGGCACCTGAAAGAATCAAGCTTGTTACGGAATATATCCTTAATAACTTTGATAGAAAAACCTATCGTGGTGATAAGACTTATATCTATAACACCCTTACAAACATTTCTGAAGTTGCTTCCGGCAAGAATGGTGCGGTAGAAGAAATCAAGCAGAAACAACGAGTAAGTGGATTTAACTCTATCTTTGCCGTTGCCTCTGTTCCGATGGCAAAATTGTATTATCAGGAATTCAAAAAACAAATGGAGGCTGACCCTACCAAAAAACTCCGTATTGCTACTATCTATAGCTATGGTGCAAACGAAGCTGAATATGATGAATGTACAAGCGGTATTCTTGATGAGGAAAATTCAGAAGATACATCTGCACTTGACTCGTCTTCAAGGGATTTCCTTGAGGCTGCTATCAAAGATTATAACGAAATGTTCCATACGAACTACTCTACAGATAGCGACAAATTCCAGAACTATTATAAAGACGTTTCCCTTCGTATGAAGAACAAGGAACTTGATTTACTAATCGTTGTAAATATGTTCCTTACAGGCTTTGATGCCACAACCTTGAATACATTATGGGTTGATAAGAATTTGAAGATGCATGGACTCATTCAAGCATTTTCAAGAACAAACCGCATCCTTAACTCGATTAAGACATTTGGCAACATTGTCTGCTTTAGAAATCTTCAGAAATGTGTTGATACTGCTATTTCACTTTTTGGTGATAAGAATGCAGGGGGTATTGTCCTGATGAAGGGCTTCAAAGATTACTACTATGGCTATGAAGATATTGATGGCAAGTTGTATCCGGGATATATAGATATGATGGATGACCTTACATCAAAATTTCCACTTTCAGAGCCACAAATTATAGGCGAGCAGAATCAGAAGGACTTTATCTCCCTATTTGGTGCAATCCTGCGTATGAGAAACCTTTTGTCTGCATTTGATGAATTCGCCGGCAAAGGAATGATAACTGAGCGTGATTTACAGGATTACCTTTGCAGATATCAGGACTTGCGTGATGAATGGAATGAAAAACGCAAGAAAGGTGAAAGCACAGATATTATTGATGATATTGTCTTTGAGGTTGAACTTATCAAGCAGATTGAAATCAATATCGATTATATCCTTATGCTCGTTAAGAAATACCATGATAGTCACTGTGAAGATAAGGAAGTCCTTGTCACAATCAAAAAAGCTATTGATGCAAGTCCTGAACTTCGTAGCAAGAAGGCTCTTATTGAAACATTTATTGCTGAAATAAATGATGTTGAAGATGTTATGACAGAATGGCATGATTATGTAGCTGAAAAGCGTGAAGAGGAACTTGTTCAGATTATCAAAGAAGAAAAGCTGAAACAACCTGAAACAAGAAAATTCCTTGAGAATGCATTCCGTGACGGTGAAATTAAAACCACAGGTACAGATATTGATAAGCTTATGCCTCCTGTATCTCGTTTCGGTGGCAGAAACAGAGCCGTTAAGAAACAAGGTGTCATCGACAAACTGAAATTATTCTTTGAGAAGTTCTCCGGGGTTGGAGGTTCATTCACTACTGAAAAGCCAAAGTTTTTTACTTACGACGATGCGATGGCTCAACAGCCTGTTCCTATGGTTGCAGAAGATTCCGCAACTCATGGGATAAAGAAAGATGTTGAGTAAATGCTAAGAAAACGAGTAAGGCCTTCTGCATTAACGGGCACCGGCTTCGCCAATCATTTCAGCCATTTTTAATAATTTATGGTATGCCTCAACAACCTCCGTCCTAAATTGTGTCCCTTCAAGCCCGAGTTCAGTTTGCTCACAAATGTCTAAAACATCATCATTAAGATAAGTTGCAACATCTTCATTTTCTTCGTTAATTTGCCAGAAATTATCGTGTATATAGTCTTCAATTAAAGTCGAAAATGCATGCTCCGATTTGTAACCGTTTTCTATATTCTTTTGCATAAGTTCCAATAAAGACCTAATTTTTTTCATTAAGTTTCACCCAGTCTTTTTTTTGCTCATCCCATATTTGTTGTTCTCTAGCTGCCTGTCCCCCTGCACATTTTTATAGTTCACCGGAACTAATCGCCGATCCATCTAAGCGCCGGAATTTCTCCAACGGATATAAGTAGTCTTCTTCCGTATCATCTATTATCCTTAAAAAGGGCGGTTCTACGCCTAAACAATCGTATACTTTATCTTTAGTTAAGGATATTCCCCAACTTTCGCCCACTCACCTTCTATGGCACCTCACCATGGCAAATTCGGTTATGGGAGAATTTTCATTAAATAAAACGGGGCAACCCTAACCGGATCGCCCCCGTATATCCCAAAGTTCAGACTAAACTATCGAGCTCGGGCTACATCAAATGCCCATCTTTGCCCGCACTTCCTCCATGTTGCTCCAGATCTTGCGGGAAATACGCCTGAATTCGTTAATCTCGTCCGAGGTAAGGCCTTGCGCCAAGGAAGCTTCCAAAGCAGATAAGTCCTTATCGACTTCGTCCTTGTATTTCAGAGCTTTCGGCAAAAGGATGATTTTCTTTTTGCGATTGTCCTCCTCGATATACTCGCGGCGAATAAGCTCATCATGCTGCATTTTTTTCAAAAGTTCACTTGCCGTGGACGGGCGCATCGAAAATTCTTTCTCGATGTCACGTTGGTAAATTGGCTCGGTCTGAGCCAAAATGAAATGTAACACGCGACTCTGGGTGTTGCTGTGAACGAAATTCTTGGAACGCTTAATCATATAGCACCTAAGCTCATGAGCCAAGGCAAAAACCATGCGCGATATATATTGTTCATTATAAATTTTATTTTTCATTTGATGCCTCCATCGACGATGTTATTTATCAGATAATATATATTACATTTAAAAGATAGGGTTCGTCAATTCCCGTCGCCTAACACTATCTTGTTAGCAACAGTTATAGTTGCAAATTAAATCTGTTTTCGAATCATAATTCACCTTTTAAATCATAATTCATCCGGACAATACCGTGCAGCCATTGATGCAGATGCTTATTCTTTGCCCGATCGCCCGCGACCTGGCACTGCATTCAGTCCTTTTGTTCCGTAAATTGTGCATTGCTACCCTTCCCCTTTCCTTAGTCCTTTTTTGTGGTTAAATTCATCTCCGTAAGGCGTTGATACAATGGTGCCAAGCGTGGATAAATCTCATCATATATTTCATGCATCAAGCGTGCGTATATTGCCGTCTGCTCGGGATCAGGCTCGAATATATCTTTTATTTTGGCCATCGCTCGTCCGGCCGCAGGGAAATCTTTGTACACACCAAGTCCGATCATAGCAGCCATGGCCGCCCCGATGCCGGAAACCTCAAAGGTTTGGGTGCGCACGGCAGGCAAACCAAACATATTGGCTGTAATTTGGCAAATCTCGGCACTTTGCGATCCACCGCCACCAAGCATCAGACGCTCAAACTTTAAATTTCCGCGTTTTTCCAAAGTATGCATGCCGTCGATCAAAGCAAAATTTATTCCCTCTATAATGGCTCGGTAAATGTGAATGCGTGTATGAACTGAAGAGAACCCTATTATAGCACCTTTAGCAACCGGCATGTTAACATTCGGCGCAAAATATGGCTGCAGTATGAGGCCGTCGCAGCCGGGAGGAATTTCTTGTAGACGACGGTTTAGCAGTTCTTCCGCCGTGCAACCGAGTTTTACCGCCTGCAGCATCTCTTTTTCGGCGAACTCGCGTTTGAACCAGGAAACTAGCCAATACCCGCGGAAAATTTCTATTTCTGGGGAATAATAGCCCGGTCGTAAAGCCGGGAAGGGCGGGATGAAACGTGCCGGCTCAATGTACTTATCACTGATAGTTGTAATGCTCGCCGTAGTTCCGAAACTTATCGCCGCCGAAGTGCTGTCAACACAGCCAAGGCCAATTGTTTCGCAGGCTTTATCGGAGCCAGAAGCTAATACAGGCGTGCCGGAGGGTAAGTTCAATAATTCTGCCACTTCCGAGCGCAATCCACCGAGTTTGCCACAAGTTTCAACCAAATCGCACAATTTTTCGGCTGGGACATCAAAAACCGGCCTAGTCAAAGCCCATTTACTTTGCCAGCTACGGGTTTTGACATCAAAAGGGACGTGACCCACGGTGCTTGCCACCGCGTCGTTCATTTTTCCGGTAAGTTGGTAATTCAAAAAGCCGCTTAACAGGAGAAATTTATCGGTTTTGGCCCATATTTCCGGTTGATTGATCATGATCCAATTGCAGGCGGAACGCTGAAAATGGGTGTTCACGGTCTGTTCAATTCCCAACGTTTTGAATATCAAGCGCGATGCTGGATTGAGCTTGGGCAGATCGGTAAATTTTCGTTTGTCCATCCACAAAATTGCCGGTCGCAACGGCTGGCCGTTTTTGTCGACGCATACAACAGTATCTCTGATGGCTGTCACAGTAATCGCCTGAATCTTCGGCCACAGATCCGCTTTTTCCTTCGCCAATTTTTGGGCGCAGGTAATCATATTTCGGTAGTAAAAGAGCGGATCTTTTTCTGCCCACTCCGGGTACAAAGAGTCGTAAACGGGATGATGATTCTCTTGCACCTTCCCACAAACCTCGCCGCATGAATTAATCAGCATCGCTCGGGTACTTTGCGTACCTATATCAAAAACCAAAACCTGAGGTAAATCCACCCTACACCTCGAACTTTTATATAATATGTATAATTGTATCTTATTTCAAAAATTTATTCCAGATATATCGCCCGTCCATAGCGCAATAACCAAATAATTTTTGCCGCTGTCGGTAAACCGGTCGCCTGTTCCAGAGCTTTGGCATAATAATTGAGCTGTGCTGCATATCTTTTTCGGACAGCTTCGTCCTGTTGCTCCGGATCGGCCTCTTTCAGGCAGTCGGTTTTGTAATCAACCAAAGCGTTTTTTCGGCCGTCGGTGAACCATAAATCAATTTGGCCTTGCACGATAACATCTGTTCCTATCCGTGGATCATCAGGTACATTCATAGTGAATGGGGTCTCACGGAAAATATTGCCTCCAGTTTGCTCGGCCTTCAGCATAGCTCTAAATAAATCGCTTAAGAAAAACTGTCTGATCTTGTCTATCCAGCGGCCAAGCTCAGTGTATTCACGCTCGGTAAAAATATTGCGTTCGCGCAGATAAGTTAATTGTCGTTCCAGTTCCTTGTCAATTGCCGCGGCAGGCGAGGTTTGAGCGGACAGTGTTGACGTGGCGGCAGTGACTTTTTCTATAGTTACCTGTTCCATGCTAGGCTTGGCCATAGCCGGCGTTATCATGGTGACGTTGGCCATAGCAGTAAAGTCTAGCTTTCGCATGCAGCGGTGCAGCAATGTTCCTCTTTCAGCACCGGTCATCTTCTCTGTCGGCCATTCTGGTAAATCGAAATTCATATCCAAAATCAAAGTATCGCTATCAGGTTTCATCGACATTTCTCGGGTTGTAATTTCGTCGCTCCGCTCCGACTCACGCGATAAAATGGTTACGGTGGTTTTTGCCGGTTGAATTTCAGTTGGATCAGGTTGATACTGCAAAACAATGTCTTGTCGGTCGGCAGGCAGGGTGAACGGGACGGATGCTTGATCCACCGTTTTCGAAGGGGTTGGTGCTTGATCCACCGCCGCGAACTGGCCCCGCACGGTGTCTGTCGTTGTCAGTTGATCTGCCGTTGTCTGTTGCTCTGTCGCGATTATGGCCTCTGCTGCGGTCGATTTGTCCTCCGTTGTCGGTTTAGTGTTCGCCGGCGTATTCGGCTTTATATATGGTTCCAACGCCTCAACCGGAGAAAAAACAAATTCAATTCTACAATCTGTTGCCGGAACTTCAGTGCCGGCGGTCGCCAGGTCTATTTTGCCGGACGAAGTATCCCCATAACTAAGCTGAAACGGTTTGGCAGCGAGCAGCAAATCTCGCATCCGATCAATATTGGGCAAAGAATTAAAAGCCAAATTCAGCATGTCGGCATGAGACTTCGTCCGATTAACCATAATCTGCCCTGCAGCAGCGTCAGAAATATCTACCGCATTTTTACTCTGCCAAAATTCCGGCTGTTTTTTCCATTCCGTCTCGCCAATTTTTTCATCAAAAGCGGTAATTATACGTAAACTGTCTTTCGCGCGAGTCATGGCCACATAAAGCAATCTTATTTGTTCGGCTTTTTCCGCCTTATGTTCAGCCAAAATCTCCGCATCCATCAAAGGTGTTGACCGGCGGCTTTGAGCAGCGTCATCGGCATTGGGATCAATCCATAGTCCGGCCAAGCCTAACTTGTCATCAATAATAAACTTATCTGCGGCAGGGCAGTCACTGCGGCCACAGCCTAAATCAAGCAAATATACGATGGGGAATTCTAGGCCTTTTGATCCGTGATACGTCATCAATTTAACACCACCGCCGGCATTCTTTTCGCTATCCAATATGGCCTGCAGCCTTATTTCCTCTAAATATTTTAAATATTCGCGCAGGTTGTGGCGGTAATTAGAGTTATATGAATAGGCCGTTGTCAACATAAGATCTAACGCCTGCTGCCGCGTTTCAAGCTCTTCGCCTTTAATTTCTGCCGGCAAATCCATGCTTTGCAAAATAGCCGCAATCAAATTTGGCACAGAAGTGCTAAGTGCTAAAGATCGCCATGTAGCCAACCAGTGGAAAAATTCACGTAGGCGGTGCTTTAGATCGCTGTCCGGAGCGGCGGCCGGTTCAGCTTCAGACTTGCTGTCCGGAGCGACGGCTGATTCAGCCTCGGCCCGTATTTCGTGAGTACTATCAGCCAGATAAAATTCCACTGCAGTATGAAAATAACTGCGATATTGTAATTCAGGCGATGCATTTTGTCGGAAATAGAGCCTTATCGCCACCAGTTCATTTTCGGTAAATCCGAACGGATGCAGGTTTGACCGCAGAACCGCCAACAACGGATAGTCTTGCCGCCGGTTGTCGATCAGTTGCAACAAAGCTTCGACTTGCAAAACCTCGCTCGTTTTGTACCACTCTTGCGGCATATTTTTTTCGACAGGTATCCCATACCGTTCCAGCCACTTACTGATCACTGCCGCCGTATTGTTACGTCGCACCAATATTGCCACGTCTTCCCAAGCAATGCCTTGAGCGGCATCCTTGCGCAATTCATCGACCAGCTTTACACATTCAAGCGTAACGGAATTAGGTTTGCGCAACAATTCATCGGTTGCCAAACTTTCATTTTCCGCCTCACTCAGGTCATCACCGCGCCCGTCCGCCGTATAAATAACCTTGACTCGCGGATCAGCGGTTGTTTCCCGTTTGGCCACGAACTGATGCTTGGTTCGATAGTCGATTTCTCCGTCTTCTCCGTTCATCAAGCGGCTGAAAACGAAATTGGCCACGCCTAAAATATTAGGCACAGATCGATAATTGTTATTTAGTCGCAGCAGCCTACCGGCCGGTGCCGCTCCCGGAACCGCCGCAGGTGCCGTTGACATTTCCAGTTCAGACTCCAACGCGGCAAAAATATCCGGATTAGCATAGCGGAAACGATAGATACTCTGTTTGATATCCCCCACCCTGAAAACATTATTTTTACTCAGGGCCTGCAAAATTGATTCCTGAATAGAACTGGTGTCCTGATATTCGTCGACATAAACCTCCTGATAGAAATTTTGACAATATTCACGCACGGCCGGATTTTCTAAAATCCGCAAAGCATAATGCTCCATATCACCGAAATCCACAGCGTTTTGTTTAAGTTTATAAGATGCGTAAGTCTGATCCAAAAACAGCAGCAAAGCCGCCAAAGCCTGCCAAACGGGTAGCATATCAGTCAGATCAGCCTCAATCGCCTCCATATCAGCCCCAAACGGTCTTACCCCAGGGAAAACGAAATTTTTTTGTTCTGCTTCAGTAACACTGTATTCGGCCGAGTTAATCCACGCCAACGGTTCAGCCGCAAAGGTTCGATATAAATAAATAAATTCGGCCTTGTCGGGACTTTTTCCGCCGGCCCGCAGTGCCAACGCGGCACAGTTTTTTCGGCCAGCTTCGATCGTGTTAAGAATTGCTTTCATCGTTTCATTTGCGGCGTCTACATCATCTTGTGCACTTGCGAGCCAGTCCTGCAACTTATCATAGACCGCCTTGAGCTGCCGTAAATTGCCGGCAGCAACCGAGCGCAACTGCAAATCTTTTTGCAAATTTTCCGCAATTTTTGCCGCACTACCCGAATTGGCGTAGAACAACAGCCCCTCAGTTTTGGCGGCGGCCAACGTACTTACATCATGCGTCTGCAGAATACTCTCTAACCGCCGGATTGCCGGATAAGCTCTGACCAACAAAGTATTCAGGTGAAACAAAAGCAAGGGCAAGAACCTACTTTTACTGAAATTTTTGCATATTTGCTTATATTCATCCAAACTTTGCAGCAAAAACTCTCCGTAATGCGGTAAACTACGCAACTTAGTCAAACTGTTACTCAGCAATTCACGCAATGCCGCATCATCGCCATTAAAATCACAGCTATCCAACAAGCGATAAAACGCCATTTGCGCCGCGGCAGGCGACAAACCAACGAAATCCCAGCAAATTTTCGGCAGTTCACCATGATCAATTCCAACGTAAATCTGATTAAGCACATCGTCCAAAGCCTGCTGTAAAAGTAAAGCAGCCTCAGTTCCGTCGAGTGTTTTGAATTCAGTATCGAGCAACGGATTGCCCTTATCGTCTCGTAGAACATATATAAATTCTTTAATTATTTTTTTACAAAACGCATGCATGGTGGAGATATCGGCCCCTGGCATATATGCCATCTGATCCTGTAATATCGCCGCTTCGTCCGGGCAGCATGACGGAATCTTCGCCAGAATTTTACGCCTGATTTTATCTTTCATTTGTTTGGCTGCCGCTTCAGTAAAAGTAACTACCACCAGTCGATTTAGCTCAGTTTGTCCACTCAGCAAATGTTCTAAAATACGCTCCGTCAGTACGGCCGTTTTACCGGAGCCGGCCGAGGCGGAAACCAGAATATTCCCGATTGGAGCAGTCAAAACCGCTTGTTGTTCGGCAGTAAAATTAATCTCAGCCATCATTCACCTCTCCTCCCGATGACGGAGCCGACGACGAAGCCGACGACGGAGCAACCTTTTTCACCCTCACCCGGCACACATTAGCATTGAGTAAGCCGCGATCATTGCCGCAAATTCCGCGGGCCCGACAGTAGCGACACGGCAACTCATCTTTGTAGTCGGCAACTCGCGGATGCGGATTGAAACTGCCGCCGCGTAAAGCCTCCACCAATTCGCCGGCTTTAAACTCCGCTTTTTTTACCAAATCACTTACCGCTTCAACCGGGAAGCCTTCTTTCTGCAATTTATTCAATCCTTTCTTCAGACCGGAAAAAGTTTGCGGCACATCTGTTTTTGGCTTTAAGCTAAAATATCCGGCATCGTCTTGGAAATCCTCACCTGTCGGGCGGCGCAGATGGGCTGCATACGCGGCTATGTAAAGAGGCAATTGGAATTCCAAGCCATAATATATATGATATATATTCGGCTCACTACGATTAGATTTATAGTCAACGATTCTGAATTCCCCGGTCGGTTGTAAGTCACTGTTCATTGCAAAGTCAATACGATCAATTTTGCCGCACAGGTCAACGCTGTCGCCTGTTGAAAGACGTAGCCGATAAGGCGGCCTTGCAGAGCCGCCGGCTTCACTCAACCCGAAGGCCCACTCATAGGCGGTCGGGCGAAAGATTTTATGTTCTCCTGCCGCGCCGGATAAAAAACTTGCCCATATCGCCGGCAAAGAACGACTTAAGCGGCGTTTGACCTGCCTGGTGACAGAACTGTAAATCCCCGCGTCTCTAAATGCTCGCAGTCGGCTGTCGGCGGCAATGTATTCGTCCAACCACTCGCCGACCTCGGCCATCCGGCCGGCCAAATCTTCTTGTTCGAGGCGCGCCAATGTCATGGAATAAGTTTCATTTTCAGCCAGTTTCATCGGTAAATATTTTTCCAATATTCCGTGCATCAAAACACCAACATCGGTCACCTGCGGGTTCCATTCTTCTCGCGGTCTAGCCATCAGCAAATAGTCGACCAAATATTGATACGGACAGGCAGCATATTTTTCTAAGCGGGATACGCTAAGCTTTTGTGTCAAAGGCAAGGCCGCCATCTTCATTTCATCGGACAAAACAACTTGGCGGCTTACGGAATGAATTTTCTCAGACGCACCGTTTTCCCGCCAACCTTTGTCCGCCCCACCGTTCTCAGACGCACCGTCAGCTGAAACATTTAAACTTGTTATAACTTCCCCTGTAGCAGTTGGCTGATAATCCTGCCGCCGAAATTTAGGATACCAATAGCGCAAATCATTTGGCGAGAGTTTATCTGCCAACGTGACCTGATGGAGCAAATTGATCTGTCGCCTTGATGCAAGCTGCTGTAGGACCGACTCAAACTCACCATCATTGCGACTAAAATAAATCTTGCTCGCCGCATCCGCCAGCCGCCGCCACACCGATGCATTCCGCCAATAGTCACTTTGATGCTGCCCCGGCCAATTTATCTGTAAAAGCTTCCCCAGCGCCGCGCGTTCACTATCACGTAAAAGTCCGGAGTAAGCACTGCACCCACTCAACTCCTCATCCGCCCGCAAAACATATATAACTTTCAAATTAGCTGAAAGAATTTCCGTCGCACTGCCTATTTTAACCTGACTAAGGCGACTCGGAACGATGTTGACAGTTAGGTCGGTCAGCAAATCGGCCAGAATCTCTCCTAAATCAGCAAATTGTTCGACAACATCTCCTTGTAGATCGCGTAAAGTCCGCGCGGCTTTGAAAAATTCCTGCCACCCTTTGCTATATAAAATTTCTTGGCCAGCTGGAGCATCAGCCATACGTTGGCGAAGCGTTCCTGTCAAATCGACGGCCTGAAAAAATAAGTTTAGCCTATCCAGCATTTCACGACAGGGCAATTCTAAGGGCAAAGCAGTGATAAATTCATAAACCGGTCGCAAATGCTTAACCACCAGCTGCCAAGCTACAGCAGCGTCATCCGCTACGCTTTCCGGCTCCGCATTCAGTGTCAAAACATTTCCCGTATCCAAAGCCGCGGCCGCATCCATAGCCGCATCCGCTTTCACATCCGCATCCACATCCGCTTCCACATCCGTAGCCGCCGAATTATATCTTTTGGCATCAAAAATAGCCGTGTAACCCAACCCATTGGCCAACCAATAATTCTCCGCCACGTCAATTTCGTCCGTTGTCGCCCCGGTCAAGCCGGAACGCAAAAGATTAAGCACCGCCGGCAAAGACCAGTTGCGCCGCGGCAAATCAAACAAAGCATTCAGATATGTAAATACAGGCGAATCACTGAGTTTGAGCTTCCCGGCGTCCTGTAGCGGCACGCCCAACTGCTGTCCAGCCAAGTTCAAAGCCTCGTGCAAACTTTCATCTGAACAGATGATCGCCATCTCCTGCCACGGTATATTTTCAGTCAGATGAAGGCGCAACAATTCAGCTATCGTCGTTTCCGCCTCCACCGTCATATCCGGGACAGTTACCGTCACAACGTCGAGCGGCGAACCAGACCGCAGCGCAACGGAGCCCGGCAAAAAGCGCACCTTCCTTACCGGCAATTCCGCAACGACAAAATCTATTGCCGCCGAAGAAAAACAATAGTCGGCCGAGGATCGAAACCCATTCATTTCCGCTTCATTTTCAATAACTACACCGGCAATGTTCAAATTCCGTCGGGTAGTTTCTGTCAAACTTTCCGCCGCAAAATAAAAATAAAGATTCGCCTGCAATCCGCTTAAGGCAAGGATAATTCGCTTTTCATCACCGGTGAGCAGATAGTCGTCGCCTATTCCCCAAAACCAAAAATTCGTTTGGCAAATATAATTAAGCACGACTTCGTCCCTCAATTCAGCCGCTGTGTCACCGGCCATTGCCCGCGCTTTCTTAGATTTCACCGCACTTTCCAGCCACTCCGCCAATAATCGCAAGCGACCTTTCTGATCAGGCAAATTATTTTCCGCAATTTCACTTTCAAACAGGCCGAGTAACCTACTCCAGTCCAAAATTTTTTCCGGCTCGCTTAACCCTTCTACGGGATGTTCGACCAATTTTTTCCCCAAAGCACATAAATCTGCGGCTCCAACATTATAGCGGCGAAACTCTAACAAAATATCTTGAATTTGATGCAAAAATCCCCTTTTGTTGACCAGCTTCCCGAGGAAAGGCAGTTCATCGCGGTGAGCATGCAAAATTCGGTTCAGCAAAGCCGCCTGGCCAGATTTGTCCAGTAAATTAGCGGACGGGACATTCAACTCATCGGCCAAGCGCAAGAAAAAATGCTGCCACCCCAGGGCCTCCGCCAAAAGCAGGCTACCCTTTCCGGCGAGCTGCAGATAATGCTGTTCCACCTCGAAAGCACAATTATCCGGCACGACGATAAAGCCACGACCGGCGACTTTGCCGCCTACGCCTAGCCCACTTCGACCATCAGCCTCATTCCCGCCGACGGCCCCATCTTTACCGCCGCGAAAAACGCTGTTCTGCCAATGTCGCGTCGCCGCCAGCATGACATCTTCTAATTGATATATATTTTTTCCTAAAGTAACTTCAATCACATTGCCGCCTTTGTATAACACCTGTTAACCACACACATTTGTGCGACCGAATAAAACCACTGCCATTATATTTACGTAATTTGATTAACTTTATTTTAACATTCCCCCCCCGAGGTGAAAACTGCCAACTAAACATGTATAATTATAGATAAAGTTTTAATTCACAAGGAGCTCCTATGCCTGAAAAAAAGAAATCCATACCTTTGAAACGAGGATTTACTGCGCGTCTTGCCTATCATTTCGGGATGTGGCTTACTCGAACATTTTTAAAGTTCGAAGTAACCGGCTCGGAAAATATACCGGACAGCTTACCATATGTTATCATTGCCAATCACGAAACATTTGTTGACGGAATGTGGATTGCCAGTGTTTTACCGCCGCAACACTTTGCCGCCTTCTCCGCACTAGCCGGGGCTGATTTACTAACCGATTACGGGTGGTTCGGCAAACTTATTAGCCATGTCGGACGCGCCGTACCCATAGATCGCAAAGGCAACCCCATTCGCGGACTGATTACCGCCAAAAATCAGGTGCAAGCCGGGAACATTCTTTTGGTACATCCTGAAGGGACGCGCTGTTTCAACGGAGAATTAGGTGAATTTCAAAGCGGAGCCGCTTATATAGCGATTAAAGCCGGGGTACCCATCTTACCGGTTTACATTGAAGGCGGTTATGAAATTTTCGGGCGGCAGTATAAATTCCCCCACCCATTTAAATTTCATCCTTGGCAAAGACGCCGACTCAAATTGGTCATAGGAAAACCCATTCCGACAGACAGCCACTCCGACCCGCATGCTCTAACCCGGGAAATCGAGGCGAATTACCGTGAGCAAGCCGCAGCAACCGCCAAACAGTCTTAACCAAACGGTCTCAGCCAAGCAGGCTTAATTTAATAAAATATTTTTTAAAGTTGTTGCTGCCAGGCTTAAATTTTTATTTGCTACCGTTGCCAGTACAATGTCGCGTCGCGGCAATTCCGACTGTAATGTGAGTTTCCGCATTTCGCCATCGGCATTTTCTTTTGTCGCCATTTCCGCGCTAATTATGCCTAACCCACAACCGGCTTTTACCAGCGGAACGATGCGTGAAGTCGAAGCGACTTCAATATTCGGCCGGAAATCAAGATTCATTTTTTTAAAGAAGTCTTTATAATAGCCGTAACTTTCACTTTCCGAGTCTAAGTAAATCAGAGGATAATCCAGCAACCCTTTCCAATCAGTGGTTTCATGCATCTCGCCACCAAAGTTTCGCCCGATGACTACCACCTCCCGATACTCAGAAACCTTCGTCAGATTTAGACTGCGATATTTGGTTAGTTCCGTTGTGATTAAGGCAAGTTCAACTTCGCCATCTAGCAAAGCGGCCAGAGCCTGTTTGGTTGTATTGCTGCTTATCCGCAAATTGATTTTGGGAAATTTTTTGCGGAAGCAGCAGAGTTTATTGACGATCTCCCGATTTAGTGCGTTATCGGTGCAAGCTATTCTTACGCTCCCGTAGCTCATGTTGCGCATGGAAATAACTTTGTTTTCAGCTAGCGAAAGTTCACTGATCGCCCGACTGACATGTTCCCATAGAACCTGTCCTTCTGCGGTCATTTCAACGCCCTTGTTGGTGCGCAGGAATAAAGCACAGTTCAATTCATTTTCCAAGTTCGCAATTGCCCTGCTTATATTCGGTTGGCTGTGGTTGAGTTTGGCCGCAGCTCCCGAAAAGCTTCCTGTCAAAGCTACCGTGTAAAAAATTTTATAGTAATCAAAACTCACCATCAAATATCTCGCTTTCAACTGCAAGTCCGGATAATTTAACGCATCACGCGTCTAATCAACAAAAAAATTCTTCATTTTTGATGAGCTAAGTTCCAATCATACACGAACTTGCCCAAAGCAGGATAAAACGTGTAAGCGTCCAAGCCAACACCGAAAGCAGAATAGATAAACGGCCGGTTCGTATAAACAATGCCTAATTCATTGGTATAACCGTTCATTTCACCGTATTTATTGGCGCAAATGTTACGCGGCAGCTCACGCGTTAGGTAATTATTCCACGTACTTTGATGGATTTCATTTATGATTAAACGATAGCCTGTGCAACCGTTCGGATTCTGTACCAATCCAGCTAGCAAATTGATTCCCTCGCGAGCGGACATGGTAGTGTCGGCAGCATAGTGCATACCTGTAGCCTCATCAATGTAGTGGTGAAGCTGACGACCGTTGATTTTAAAGAAATGGAATAAAACGCTGGTCGCAGAATTGTTGCTGTACCGCAACGCCTTGCTCAAAAGATCTCTTAATGAGCATTTTTCTCCGAGAGCCGCCAATTCATTGGCTTGATAAATATAGTCTACCTCATCGGGGACGCAGGGGATCAACATATTCCAGTTCAAAATGCCCCGTTCAACGAGCTGGGCGCAGGCCATGGCCATGCCGAGCTTCATGCAACTCGCCGCCATATACCGTTGCTCAGGGTTATACTCGTACCGTTCACCGCTGCGAATGTCCTGATAAGCGAAGGAAAAATTTCGTTCATCAATTCCTCTTTGCTGTAAAAAATCAGTGAAAGCGGCAGCAAATTCTTGCATATCCGGGGTGTTTTCCGAGTAGCTGACCTTGGGAGCGGCAAGACGGGTTCGGCTGAGTTCAGCAACTTTAACCAGTTGATTTGCGCTGTCATCCTCAAACTTAGCCGCGTCGGCTAACGTAGTATAGTCACCTTCCGTCGCAGTCGGCATCGGCTCCGTCAAGGCAATAGCTTCGGGCGCAGGAACGGAGCTACCATCAATATTACCTTGCGCATGAGTACTTCGGTCGGAGGATGTTACTTCACTGTCGAAATTACCGGCAGCATCATTCGCCGCTGAGGCAATGACCGCCGAGCAGGCATTTGGGGACTGCATCGGTTCCCCAATAATAAGCGAACTTAAGCCGTCACAGCCGGCGAGGCTGCAAGCCAGCAAACCGCAGAGAAACCCAACGGCAATCTTACCCATCAAACATCCTCCCTTCCGCCTATCAAGTCAAAATTAGCAGCGTTTTTTCATACTTTGCTAAATCTGACAAACCGACCACAGTTACCTGTAATCGGTTTGTCATTCTCGATCTATCCTGTATCATTTGCCTATTTGTAGGTTTCGTGACCTATCAATCATCGAATCATCAGGCCGTTGCGGACTTAAGCTTCACCGATGAACGGCAGCAAAGCCAAATGCCGAGCCCGTTTGATAGCAATTGTCAACTCACGTTGATGTTTAGCGCAGGTGCCTGACATACGCTTGGGCAAAATTTTACCGCGTTCGGAAACGAATTTACGCAAACGCACTACATCTTTATAATCAATCGTCTCAATATGATCGGCACAAAAGTTACAAACTTTGCGACGTGATCTTCTTTGACGAGGGGCGCGACCTTCTTGATCAAAGTCACGACTGCGTCTTTGTTCAGCCATATTGTTCTCCTTTACTCCTTTACAAAGCTCAATTAAATGTCAAACGGCAAGGTAGTATCATCATCGGTCATAAAATCATTGAAATTATTGCCTGACGTGCTCTCATACGGTTTCCCCGACTTATCGGCTTTGGTTTCACCGGCTGGTTTTTCAGAGTTTGCGGCTGCAGGTGTCGACCGATTGTAGGCCGACGGGGCAGGAGCTGATTCATAAGTGTCGGAACCGGCCGCATCACGTTTGGAATCGGCAAAATACACCTCATCCGCAATGACTTCCGTCACATAGTGACGTTTTCCTTCGGTATCGTCCCACGTTCTCGTCTGAATACTGCCGACTAAAGCAATTCGTGAACCTTGTTTGAAATAACGTCCGACAAATTCCGCCTGCTGACGCCAAGCAACTATCGGAATAAAATCAGCTTGTCGCTCTCCGTTAGTATTTTTAAACCTGCGATCGACAGCGACAGTGAATGTACACACGGCAACGTTACTTTGTGTAGTACGCAATTCCGGGTCACGAACCAATCTTCCCATCAAAATAGCCTTATTCATACTACCTCACTCTTTCTCAGTTATCTTTGCGAATTAACAGGTAACGTAAAACGTCTTCGTTAATTTTTAAGATACGGTCGATTTCGTACGGTGCATCAGCGGCGGCCTCAAAATTAACGACAACGTAAAAGCCTTCTTTTTCATCGCGAATTTCGTATGCCAACTTACGACGGCCCCATTCTTCAACATTGGTTACCGTACCTTTGGACGCTACCAAGGCTTGAACTTTTTCACTTGCGGCAGCTACCGCTTCGTCGCCTTGAGTTGTGCTCAAGACATATACCAATTCGTATTTATTCATTCTTTCACCTCCCCTTGGACTCACGACTCTGCTCCGGCAGAGCGAGGACTAACTTATGCATTTGCATAGCTGTACGATTATAGCATACGCAGGCGTTTATTTCAAGCTTGACGGAAGCCCAGAACCGCGTCATTATGAGCCACAAATGATAATGTCCTGATATACCACAAACGAAAATGTCCCGATCTGTAATAGGTATTTAGCTAAACCTGGCTGCCTTTGCCCGACTGTCTGCTTTTGCCGCGAAATGAGCACTAGAATAAGGCGGTCTTGCCACCAGGCGACAAATTGGTTTGCCGAGCGCAACGAAACGAGTTTCGTATTCCGTCATAACATTTTCCTCGATTTGCGTCATTTCATGATGCAAATCGTATGTATAACTTTCTATCGACCATCCAGCCTCTTTTATACTTTCCAATGAATAGTCAAATAATTTGCGGTTGTCCGTTTTGAAAATCAGTTCACCGTCAGCCGTCAAAATATTGGCGTAACGTGCCAAAAATGGCGGCGAAGTCAAGCGGCGTTTCGCATGCCGTTTTTTCGGCCATGGATCGGAAAAATTCAAATATACGCAAGCAACTTCTCCCGGTGCGAAAGCTGAGGTAAGTTCTGTAGCATCAAAGCGCAGCAAACGCAAATTGGGGATTTTTTGCCGTTGGATGTCGCGGGCAGGGGGTGTTGGGGTTGTCGCCTTCTGCTCACTGTACGCTGTCGCCTTTGCCGCGGCGACCGCGCATCTTTGCGTGGCACGTAATAAAACACTGTCAAACCGTTCGATACCTACGTAGTTATTTTCCGGGTGCAATTTGGCCATCGCAATAATGAATTGGCCTTTTCCCATACCAATTTCCAAATGTATCGGAGCTTTATTCGCAAATTCAGTATCCCATGCTCCGAAATTTTGGGGCGGGTCAGCCACAACCCAAGGGCTGAGTTTAATTTTTTCGCTTGCTTCAGGTATATTTCGTAAACGCATTTATATCGGCAAAACTTGCCGGTCTCCTTATTGTAATTTGCTTAAACTAGCCGGTGCGAATCCGCCTGATAACGGGTCAGTCTAACCATGAACCGTCATCGCAGTTGTCTTCACCGGTTTCACAACCGTCAGTATGGTTATGCCCGTAATACCAACGGCCGTAACGATAGCCATAGTGTTCTTTATTACCTACACATTTAGGGCAAGTGCAAGCAGCCCCATGTTGTCGGTGATCCCTGGTGTGTTTCATTACAGCGGCAGCAGCTAAGCCGGTAAGCAAACCACCGTCGTCATCAACACCGTCATAGTCGTCATAGTCATCATAGCCATCATCGTCATAGTCATAATCTTCGTCACCGTCGTCTTCACCGGCATAGACTGAAGACGCTCTGGATTCAGGCATTTCCGGTTTGCCGGTACTTTCATCATAGATCCCACGATTTAGGTATTGCTCTATTTGCCGTTCGGCCTCATTTTTCACCGCCGGACTTTGGGAAGCGGCAGCAACAGCACGGATAAGCATTTCATAGTATACAATATCTTTTGGATTAAATTCAGCAGTAATATCAACGGGCTCGATCTCCGTCAAACCGTGCCGGCAAAGAAAAGCTTTCAGCCTGCCGATATGAAACACGCGGCAAATGAGCGGATTACCGTCTTGACAATATTGTACCAGTTGATTTTGTACATTTGTCTGACGTGCCTCACGTTCAAACGGGTCGGCAGCCCGTTTTTTTCTTGCCGTAGACAGCTTAGTCAGAGCTGCCGCGTCTAACTTCAAACCGCTGCGTCGCCACACATGTTCCAAAACATTTTTCTGCAAACGAGGTGCCAAGGCAAAAATTTCTGCCTCCGTCAAGCCGATCGCCCCTGCCTCAACCGCCTTATTAAACATATTGCCATTCGACAAATTTTGAAACAACAATTGCAGAAAAGCGAAAGAATAGTGTTCGCGACGTTTAATACAGCACCGTAAATAGTTTGCGACGGCATCATGGCAAATTGGATACGTCATGAGTTTAGTCAATTCGGTTTCCGTCAAGTGGGAATTGACATTTGTAACCATTTGGTTGAGCAGGCGGCGGTTGCGCCACGGTATAAGAATTACAATTTGCAACAACTGCTCAAACGAAAATCGCACACGATTTTTAGCTGCTACCTTTATTAGCCGAACTCTCAAATAAGGGCTTTGTTTTTGGATAAGCGCGATAATTTGACCTAAATCAGCGGCATTACTTTCAATTTTGCTCACCTTGCCAAGTTTCTTATAAAAAGCTTCCGCGGTCAAAGTTTCTTGTTGCTGATAAAATTCGCTCCAGTTCATATTTTCTCCAAATAAAATAAATGCTATCAGCTCGGGTGAAATGTCTCTCATATTCAGTTATAGCACTATTTTCTTTTTGCGAACAGTCCGAATAGCGGCAAAAAGCCCAAGTCAGACGCCGGCCTGCTCAACGGATTGATTTGATCCGTGAAACAAACAGACGTACATTGACTTGAGCTTGTATTTTGCCGTATCGCCGGCCCTCAGGCACCGTATCGCCAAGAGCCGTATCATAATGGTGCCAATGTGAGATCAATGGGGCCTCTGACTGAACTCTTTAACGGGGTCTCTGAGCAGTGTACCTCAGGGGTGCCTTTGGGATGGTCAATAGTAGTGATTAGTAGCGTTTAGAGCGGCGACGCTTACCGTTCAGCAGATGGATAACCGCACCGGCAATCAGGCCTAAGGCTACAGCCGCACCAACCGCTCCGGCAATCACATAACCGGTTCGTGAAGACGATCCAGTAAGCCGTTTTTCGTTCGCATCTGAATCTATTTCCGTTGACATTTTAGCCAGCGTGCGCTCATCTTTCGCTTCAGAGGCTTGCTTTGAGCTGGAAGTCGCCGCTTCCGTCGATTTTGAAGGCTCAGCAGTTGTCGTTGCCTCAGGTTTTGTCGGCGATGTGGCGTTTGTCGCGTCCGCTTTTTTACCATTACTCATCGCTTTGCTGGTTTTTGCTTTAGTGGCAGCAGGTGCGTCAGATACTCGTTTGACCGTTTGCTTTTCTACCACTGGTTGCGGTTCGGGCAAGGTCGGATTTTCATCACGGCGTGGCAGTAACCGGCTGACGCTGTCAATTACATTATCATCGCTTGTGTCACTATCGCCGTTATCATAGTTATCGTCCTCATCCGATTCGTTTTCCTGCTCCGGCGGCACGGTCGACTTGAATTTTGGATACAGCACCATAGCTGCACTTATTTCCTTTCCAGCCGGCTTCGTGTAGCGGCTGTCGAGGTACCATCCGACGAATTCAGTATTTTCAGGAGCTTTCGGCAGCGGTAGGTCGGCCAATTTTACGGTTCCGAGTTTGACATCAAAGCTCACTTCCGGCGTTGTCTTCAAGGTTATTCTTGCAAAGCCAGCAGGTGTCGCCTGTGCTGTTTCCTCCACTTTTATAATATCCGGCGGAGCGACTTTCTTGATCTTGTATTTAACCACCATGGAATTTTCCGCAATATCGTTGAGTTCAAGCGTGATGATATCGTTATCTTTAACCGGGATCACCTTTTTAAACTCTTGAGCGTTGTCCCCAAGGTAGCCATTGCTCTCATGTGACGCAACGCTGTCACCGTTGATATAAAGTCTGTAGCCTTTGCCGTTATCAGAAACTGTCCCGGCGAAGGTAACCTGGTCTTGCCACGTTTCAATTATTTCAAATTTAGGCCCCGCGGCTTGAGCACCGTTGCCATGAGTACCGTGAGCTGGCGCAGGGGTGGTGCTGCCTGAAGTGCCGCCCGGATTTCCGGGAATTGGGGTGGTGCCGGGAGCAGCGTTAGAATTATCACCCGACTTGCTTGCCGCCGTAAGCGGACTGCGCAAGACCAAATTCGGCAGATCCGTATCAAAAATGATGCGAACCTTAAGATCTTTCATCACTTCCCCGGCCGAGTTTTCGCAACGTATATTAAATTCATTGTTTCCCGATTTCAGTTTAACCTCACGACGGAATCTGCTTTGCGAAGAGTTAGAGAAGACAGGTTTGGTTTCCTGACCGTCAATAAACACCTTATAGTCACCTCTGCTGGTCGTGCACTCTATAGTGTAAAAATAGTCTTGCCCATCTTTTCTCACCTTGCTGGTCAAATCTTTACGGTTTATAACAACACGCGAATCGACTTGCATCTTGAAAGGTGGCAAGTTCGTCACCGTGGTAGGTGCTGCAGGTTGCGGTGCTACACTTGAGCCGCCGGTCGGAGCGGAAGGAATGGCAGGATCGGGTTGGTCAGCATCCAAGTAGGCACTAACCAAATAAGTATTTTCCAAACCCTTCGCTTTCTTTGGGAGGATCAGATTCAGCCAACTAATCGAGCTGCTTCCTCCGCTACCGTTGCCGTTGAGGTCACCCGGTTGTGACACGTTGATAAAGTCAAAAAGTTTTGAAGGAGTTTTTAAAACATAGGTGAAACTTCCGTCATCTTTAATTTTGACCACATTATCACGCATGCCTATCGAAAGCGTCAGTTCCTTGGGTGAAAACACATTGTCATGCACTTGTCCGGTGTAGGTCGCCGTACCGTCTTTATTCTTACGCATGACATATCCAATGCACTTCTTATTTTTCTGCGCATTATCTGGACAACTTACTTCATTTTTCCTCACATAATTAAAAGTAACGGTCGGTTTGGTGTAATCATACACAAATTTACCAAGTGAAGTTTCTTTAATGGTCAATCCGTTAGCGTCTTTTTCAAGTGCATAGGCCTGATATTTTCCCTGTTCATCCGGTTTAAGAACATAGCTAGCGAAGGGAAATTTACCATTATCAACCGGACAGTCCTTGGAAATAATCTGCTTGCCGTTTGTTTCACCAACGAATTTTAAGGCAATCTTTTTGGTATCCTTGTTCTTTGTTTGGCCACTGTACGGATTACCCATGATTGGATTAATTTTTTTGGTGACAAGGGGCTGCCAATTAATAAACGACAACGAATTTCCTTTTATTTTTTCCACCATCTTAATAGCTTTATTGTAAGCGTAATCATCCGCTGTAATCATTACATCTTCACTTAATTCGATTCCATAAGGCAAAAGTGCTTCATAATGATCACCGTTTTGTTTAACCTCTAGTTCTTTTTTACCTGCTTCAGCCTTAACCGCAGCGACTCCCCCGGCATCTTCGACCTTAAATTTCAGCAAGCGGCCCTTCGGCGTCAACTCATATTCCTTTTGATCAGCGGTTTTCAGCAATGTAACCTGCGGCGTTTTCGTATCAACTTTGAGCGGGAAAACCAGCTCCTGCGGTTCGCTTGCTGAGGTCAGGTAAGCTTTAGCGGCGAGATAATATTGTCCATCAGGGGCTATCTCCATTTTGCCGTTTTTGGGGTTATAAAGTCTGCCGTCCCAGATTCCTTCTACATATGGGAAGGCGGGGAAAAGTTCGTTTTTAGTCTTGCGATCAATGTAAGACTTGAGACTTTGACGACGGACATCATTTGAAATACCTAAACGACGCAGTGGTTCATGCTTGCTGTTGAGGATATTGAATTCTATACGAGCGGCATTGCGCAGCACGGCAATTTCCGGAATTACCGCATCAGCTAAACCATCGTTGTTAGGCGAAATAGCCCAATGCTCAGACAAAGGCTTGGCTTTTCGAGCGTCCGCTCCAGGTTTAAGCCCGAGGGGTACGATTTTGCCGAGGGAGAAAGGGTTAAGTTTGTTTCTATTCAATGTCATCAGGCGGGTTTCACCGTAGAATGTACCGTTCTGGTTGTCAGCTGTATCCAGGTTATCAAAAATAGACTCTTTGTTGAAATCGCCAGCGAATCCTAGATAAGGCAGGTGCAGATCAGGTTGACCATTCTTTTGTGAAACGAAGCGCACGAAACCTTCGACAAAGCTGTTGTTTAGCTTAGTGGCGTTAATAGTCAGCTTAACCTCCGCCGTGCCGCCAGCCGGAACAGTTACAGAAGAACGATCGGCCGTGATCTGTGCCGCCGCCTCTTTTTCCAACAAATTATCATTAACTGTTTCCGTTGTATAAACTTTGCCAGGTTCGACCGTGAAAGTTAAGCTTTCCTTGCCCAAATTGCGCAAAACCGCTTTGAACGTTTTGCTACCGTTAAAGCTACGTAAAGTTGCGGCAGCCGACCCATCGGCAGTTTCGTAAGTCAAAGCCACGCGGTTGTCCATCGCATTTTGTACTTGGATCAATCCGGCGCCCTGACGGCGTACTGAATACGGTAACGGAGTCGGCAAAGACTTATTCATCACTGTTTTGGCGGTATTCATCAAGGTCGTTTTAGTCCAGGCAACATAATCTTTTACCGGCAAATTTTCTTTTTTAGCCTGAGACATGACCAAGGCCGTTGCGCCGGCAACATAAGGCGAAGCCATCGACGTGCCGTTCATCATAACATACTTGCCGTTATTGTCAGTTGAATAAACTTTGCCACCGATACCGGTTATCTCCGGTTTGAATGACAGATCATTAGTCGTACCAAATGAGCTAAAACTGCTCATACAACCGCTGTTTTCATTCGGTGACTGCACGAGTTCCTTTTTGAAATGAATTTTCAAGGCCGGATTTTTCGCCAACGCCTCGCGCAATTTTTCACCGGCATCATTCAAAATATTAAATACCGGGAAATCTCCCATGCCGTCTATTGCATAGCCTATTTTATTATTATCTGAATTGTAGATGATTACACCAGCTGCCCCAGCCGCCTTGGCGTTTTTGGCTTTATCGGTGAAAGTTATCTGGCCGCGCTTGACCAGAGCCAGTTTTCCATGGCAATCAACATTATTGTAATCTTCTGTTTTGCCCAGTCCGGCAAGCACGATAGGCAGTTCTCGATCCGGATTTACACCGTTGTCCAAAGAGTAAGGATATGTTACCTCTTGGCCATCAGCTGCAGCAAAGGAGAATTTACTGATATACTCGTGCGTGTTCTCCATTGAAGCGACCGAAAAAGCAGCTCGTGCGGTTGAAGGAGAACCAACAATACCAATATCCTGACGTCCGCCGACATTCCTGATTTCTTTGCCGAATTTATCTGCGAATGCCGCCGTTTCATTACCTGCAGCTACCACAACGACAATTCCATGCTCGGTAGCTTTTTTTATAGCCTTGGCGGTAGGATCAGCGTCATCCATGAAGCCACCCGGGGAACCCAAAGACATGTTGATGACATCGGCTTTTTTCTCGATGCTGCGCTCGATGGCGGCAATGATATCGTCTTCCTGCGCTCCTTTAAACTCACTATTGTTACTAAAAACGGTCATAGCCAAAATTTGAGCCTGACTTGCCACACCGTCAATACCACGGTGCGCCTGAACATCCTCGTCTGATGCATTGGCCGAGGCGATACCGGAAACGTGAATACCGTGATTTGAAGCAAAGCCCTTTACCCGATAACTGTGGTCGGCGAAGTTGTAGCCGTATGGCACTTTCAGGTTGAATTTCGTATCCTTGTTTTCGCCGCCTAAAGGTAAAACATCTTTTATCTTAGCGGCCGCCGGATTATCCAATTTTTGGAAATCTTTATGTGTCACATCAAGGCCGGAATCAATGATCGAAATGACCATGCCCTCGCCCTTATTTTTATACTTACTGATGGCCGCATCAATCTGGCCGATTGCTTTAGCGGTGTGCATTGTCGGATAGAATAGCCTAGATTTAGTTATACGTTTAACTCTCTTGTCAAACTGCAACCTCAAATATTCGCTTTCTTTAATGTCTGCGGAAAATCCGTTGAAAGATAAGCCAAATTCCCGACAAATTTTGGCTCCCGGCTTAAGCCCTACCTCGTGTTTCAGCTCTTCGGCTTGCTCAGCCGTTTCGGTTTGAATGATTACTCGTACCGTTTCTTCACCTTTGGTGCTTTCAGTTACCGCAGCGTTTGCTCGCGCCGCCTCACCTGTTTCAGCAGCCGCAAGTAGCCCTCCCGGCAAGGAGGTCAGCAGCAATGCTGTAACCAGACCCAAGGCTGTCAGTGTCTTCTTCATAAATGTCCCCCTCATTTTGGCGTTTGAAATAAAATTCACTCTAACAACAAATCGTGGCAAATTCAATAAAAATCATCTCAATTACGCCTAATGATAAAAATTAGCCATAATTGTGAACGTTTATTGTCTGCAGCAAAAAGCGGTCGACCGTTCAATCGGTCAGACCGCCTTTTATTTCCAAATTTTAATCATTTCTTAGCGTGAGAAGTTGATCACACGTCACATTTAAGCCAATCTATTTAATATCCCGCCGCGTGAAACTGTCGAACCCGATATAAAATATTGCCGCGAAAGCCAGCACCAGATATACCGCGGTGCCAAGCAATGTTGGCTTATATAGCATAAGACTGTACAGCCGATACATATCTACCCCTTCGGCGGCCAACGGTAACAAGCGATAGGTTAAATTCATGTGGGCATAGGGAATAAGCGATAACCAAATTGAAGTCCTCAACGGCAACAGCATGAAACCGACAATTTTGCCACCTAAATATCCGGCAACGGTAATTCCAACCGCTACCGCCGTATTTTTGGTAAATGAGCTAAGCATTTGAGCAAAAGCCATCATACACAAAATATCGAAATAATTCGTCAAAGCGTACAACCAGATAAATTTGCCCAATGTCATCACCTTGATAGTGCTACCGACAAAATAGCTCCAGCACACGTCTACGTTGCCAAGTAACAACAGCAAAGTTAAGTAAGCTACCACAGCCACCAATAACGCCAATAACAAACCAAAAATAACCAAGGCGGCTGTTTTTGCCACATAAATCTTCCAGCGTTTAACCGGAGCAATGATTAGAGCCTTAATTGTCCCGGTAGCAAGTTCACCGGAAATAAGCCCACCGGCAAAAATAATCATAATAATCCCGAGAAACAGATAGCCGATGTCGGTTCCGGTCGTGAAAAGGTGCCAAATCCGGCTTTGACGTTCCGTAGCTTGCAACTTAGGATCACTTAAACTGTTTTCCAAACGTGTATATTCTTGTTGCAACATTTGCCGCATTGGCTCGGTGATCAACATACCGGCCTGATAAGATTCGTCATGATCCTTACTATATGGTGCTTGCATGCAGCCAATTTCGATACTCGTTGCCAGCAGTTCCATTTGACTTAAAGTTTTATCGATATAATCATAATCAATTTCAGACGGATTTTTATCGGTTAATGTCAAAATACGGTTAATCATATCCGATCTATGGGCTAAGTGAATTTTCTCAGCCGAATCGGTGACCGGAAGTTCTTGCAATAAATCACGATATACCGTGAAAAACGCCTTCGTTCCTCGTTCAGCTGCATCGAACAGCCGTTGTCTTTTTTCTCGGTTCAATATGAGAGCGGATGTGGCCCCTTTCTCGTGTATTAACGAAGATATCTTGCCGTAAATAAACCCGCTTTCTCCCCAATGTATTGACTTCCCGGCTTTATTGAAGCGTTCACCTAATGATAAAAGCAAGTCCTCTTTGGCTAAAGCTTCTTTGCGTTCGTCAAGCTCGGCCCGGGCTGACTCCCTGTCACCCGGCTCCTTAACGGCTGCTGCTTTTATATCACCTTTTTCATCCAGCAAATAACCGCTCTTTTTATTCAACTCTTCTTTCTCATTAGCCAGTTCCACCGCCGTAGGTGCAGTTCGCGGCTCAACGCGGAATTCATAAGGCTTGGATAAATACCGCAATGACATAGGCAGAATTATGCAGAGAACCATAAGTATAACTAGTATTATTGTCGAACGCCGGCGAATCATTTTTTCTAGTTCATTATTAAATATTGCAAACAGTTTAGACAATGTCGTTCCCTCCCCCAATGGCGGCAAAATAGGTGGCTTCCAAGTCGTCGCGACACGGCTCTACCCGATATGGCCGCAACCCTTGATTATGTAACTCATACAGTAATTCCGGAATTTTGTTTCGCTCCACATTGAGCAAAATACCATTGTCGGAAATTTTCACGTCTTTATAGCTTGCTGCCAAAAAAGCGGCTGCTTCATTTTTGGGTTCAACTTCTAAACGATAAATCGACTTTCCGACTAAGCTGTTTTGCAAATCGTGCGAACCGATTATTTCACCTTTGTTGATAATGGCAACCCGATCGCACAACAGTTGCATCTCGGTTAAAATGTGGCTTGAAACCATGACGGCCAGATTTTCCTCATGGGCCAGTTCCCGCAGAATATTGCGTAAATCCTGAATACCTGACGGATCAAGCCCGTTCATCGGCTCATCCAATATTAGAACATCCGGCTTATGAACAATTGACTGGGCAAGTCCAAGACGTTGCTTCATACCCAATGAATATTTACCAACTTTATCATTAATTCGATCACTCAGCCCGACCATTTCAACAACTTTTTTAATTCTTTCACTACTTATATGCCCATGTACCCGAGCATACATATTCAAATTTTGCCAACCGGAAAATTCCTTATACATCTCCGGATTTTCCACGATGCCGCCGATATGAGCCATCGCCTTTTCGTAATCTCGACGAACGGAAAAATTCGAAATAAAAATTTCTCCACTGTCCGGGAACAAAAATCCCATAACCATTTTGATGAGGGTAGTTTTTCCGGCTCCATTAGGTCCGAGAAACCCGAAGACTTCACCACGTCGCACCTCCAACGAAAGATCCTTGACCACATGATGACGGCCAAAGCTTTTATTAGCATTATTTACACGTAATCCCACTTCCGTCATCTTATTTTCCCTCCTTAGCTTCCAGTAAATTTTCTTCGGCCATCGGCCAGAAATTAGTGAAAATAAGTCGCCATTTATTGTCATGCTTATGCCATACCGTAGAAACTTCCCATTGTCTAGTGCCTGTATCGACAATTATCGCCACCTGATAATTGCCAACCTTTTCGTCTATTTTTTCTATAGTAGCCTTGCCAAATTTCATCTCCGGTAAAGGTTCTTTTTGCTGAGCCAACTTGCGATAAAAAGCGTTCATATTATCAGCTTCTTCCGCCAAAGCAACTTCAGATGATGACAGGTAATAGGGAAAATGTTTTAGCAACTTTTGCCGCGTTTGGGCAAGGTCGCCCGGGTTGGTTGCGGTTCCTGTCGCGTTAGCGGCGTTTTTTTCACCGTCCGGACTATTTTTGCGCGTGATTTCAGCTTCTGACTGTTTGCTTTTGTTCAGTCTGTTAGCTTCCGCTATGTACTCTCTAATAACTTTGCTTATATCGGCAACCGTTGCCGCCTGAGCGACGCTTACTTGATGCAAATATAGGCCGGCACCGATTAATATCAGGCAAAGAAAAAGCAACCCTCGATTTATTTTTTTCATTAGGAACTCCTTTCGTGCTCTTTGTACTATACATAATAATACAAATAGTCGTTATATGCAAGATGTTTTATCCTATAAAACGACTATATTAAAAAAGCGTTCCTCTACGGCCTGCCGCTACCTCTACCTCCACCTCTGGCTCTACCGCTGACTCTACCTCTAACTGCTGCCGACACGCCTAACGTTAAAAAGCCTAAAACAGTTGCTGCAGATGAATCTGGTTGACACTAAATGGTAAAGAAAAGCGGCAGACCTTATGCGGCCGCCGCCTGATATTAACGCTCCAGCTGATTGCCAGGTGATTATCAAAAACTTCAAATTTTTAACTCAGATTTTAGTCAGAGCAACCGTGACCAATTGTTTTAATTCGCCGGCCACCGCCCGATAAACTTTATCATCGCCGCCGTAAGGATCGGCAATATCACAGTCTTTTCCTTGACAAAACTTCCCGAGCGAGGTTATCTCAGCCTTAACTTTTATCGGTAAGTACCGCCGCAAAGCGTCTGCCTGCGACTCAGTCATCGTAAAAATGTAGTCGGCTTCGGAACACATATCCACCGTCAAATTTTTGGCACGATGATCAGTTAAATCAAGACCGTAATCTTCTCGCATTATTCTAATCGCTGCGTCCGCGGCCGCCTGCCCTTCAAAAGCAGCTAATCCGGCTCCGGAAACTTCAATGTCCGTTCGGCCAGCTTCATTCACAGCCTGCCGGAACAAAGCAGTCGCCATCGGGCTACGGCAAGTATTGCCTGTACACACAAAGATAATTTTCATTGATGAACCTCACTCCTCCTTACGCTTGCCGGTCATCGCCCGTATAGACAGGGGGCAATGCCTGCGCCTTGGCCGCAGCTTTTCGCAGACGATTCATATATGCCGCCCCGATTCCGTCCTGCGGCAATTCATGGGTCAGGATAACTTTCACCTTGCGGCGATCCAACGCGCGGAAGGCAGTGAACAAGCCGTGGGCAGCGGCGGCAATGTCACCGTATTCGCCGTAAGCCAACAAAGGCAGCCCCACCCGGGCAACGGCTGAGACAGCATCCGCTGCCGCATCCGCAGTCGCAGCAGTCGAAGTCGCGGCGGCCGAAGTCGCAGCCACATTAAGACAACTAGCTACAGCCTCCCGCGCGGCAAAAACGCCGATTTCTTCAGCCGGATATTCCTTGAGACAAGCCGCATAAGCCTCTCCCATTGCTCGGGCAACACTTGAGCCCGTAGCAAAATCAGCATTGACAATTCTAACCTCGGCTTGCGGGGCATAATGACGATATTTCATACCCGGAGCAGCCGGCTTTTCATTGGCCGCCAAACGCCGCAAATATCCCAAACTAACCATTGGTGCCGACTGTCCGCCGTCCATAACTTTTCCCTTGAATTCGTCACAAACGGCCTGAACAGCCGCCTGATCGATCTTGCCGGGACGCAATATCCTCGGCATATCAGAAGTCAAATCCAAAACCGTGGATTCCAAGCCCACATCCGATGCGCCACCATCAACAATAAAAGGAACCTTGCCGCTCAACTCTTCAAGACAATCCGGCCCGTTAGTCAAACTCGGCTTGCCAGAAAGGTTAGCTGACGGAGCTGCTACCGGTACCCCCGCCAGTTTAATTAAAGCATGGGCAATCGGATGACTCGGCATGCGGATACCAACCGTAGCCAAACCACCGGAAACTTGCAACGGAATCAAATCACTTTTCGGCAAAATTACTGTCAACGGCCCCGGCATAAACCTATGCATGATAAAATCGGCCAACGGTGAAATCTTTTGCACCAAAGGCGGAATGTCGACAAAATCGGCCACGTGGACGATCAGCGGATTGTCAGACGGACGCCCCTTGACCCGATAAACCTCGGGCACCGCATCGCCCATCAAAGCGTTGACCCCCAAGCCGTAAACGGTTTCAGTCGGCATGACTACCAATTTTCCTTCACGCAATGCCGCAGCCGGAGCGCGAAGGGCATCGACATCCGGATTGGCCGGATCAAGTTTCAGATACACTGTCCTCATCTTTTCCATCCCCTTTCGCCAGCAACTTGGTGCGTTCAGCACGCATCAAAGGCTCAATTATCAAATCCAGATTGCCGGCCAGAATTTCATCAATTTTATAAACCGTCAAGCCGATGCGATGATCAGTTACCCGGCCCTGGGGATAGTTATAGGTGCGAATGCGTTCACTGCGATCACCGGTACCAACCTGATCTCGCCTAGCCTCCGCAATACTGCCGGCGCGTTCTTCCTGCGCCCGCTCATATAATTTGGCTCGCAAAACCGCCATTGCCCGATCCTTGTTCTTATATTGAGATCTCTGATCCTGACAAGTGACCACAATGCCGGTAGGAATATGGGTGATGCGAATTGCCGAATCCGTTTTGTTGACGTGCTGACCACCGGCACCGGAAGAACGATAAGTGTCTATCGTAATGTCTCCGGGCAGAATTTCCACGTCAACCTCGTCCACTTCCGGCAAGACGGCAACGGTAACCGTAGATGTGTGAATACGCCCGCCGGATTCCGTCACCGGAACACGCTGCACCCGATGTACACCGCTTTCGTATTTAAACAAACTGTAAGCTCCTGAACCCTGAATAGAACATACCACCTCTTTCAATCCACCGAGTTCTGTGGCATTCCACTCAACAATTTCGACCTTAAAATGTTTACTTTCCGCGTAACTTTGATACATTCGGAACAGCACTTCTGCGAATAAAGCTGCCTCTTCACCGCCGGCACCGCCGCGTATTTCCAGATATACATTTTTTTCGTCGCGTGGGTCTTTCGGTAAAAGAAGGATTTGCAATTTTTCCTCTAGTTCCGGCAATTTCACCTTTAAATCGCGGATTTCTTCTTTTAATAAAAGGCGCATTTCTTCATCATCCGTTTCTTGCAACATAGCCAGGTTTTCGGCCAGTTCATCTTTTTTGGCGATGTAATCACGAATGACTCCAACAATCTCCGTAAGTCCCGCCTGTTCTTTCACCACCCGTAAATAACGGTCACGGTCGGCAAGCAAGCTCGGATCAGACAGTCCGGCGGAGAGTTCTTCATAACGATTAAGCACAGCTTCTAATTGACTTATTTCCATGTTTACTTCCCAATATCGTATTATTCAGCATTTTGTTCATAGCAAAAACCGCAGACACGCGGCAACCCGGCATAATCATCGCGGTATTCAACCGGTAACCACCCTTCAGCTTCCGCCACCTCTGTAATCGCATCACGTTGAGTCATGCCGTGTTCGACCCACAGATAAAGCGCGGCTGCCTTGCTGTTGCGGCCGTAAAGTTTCACATCGTGCAAAATGCGGCGGTAAAAATCCAGCCCGTCAATTTCATCAGTAAGGGCAAGCCGCGGTTCATAATTTCGCACTTCGTCCGGCAAAGCAGTATATTCAGCCGGCGTAACATAAGGTGGGTTGGCCAGGCAAAAATCAAATTCTCCTAGCCCGGCCGCTTCCACCGGCTCCAACAAATCTCCGGTCAATCGAACTAACGGCAAATCGGGACACAGGTGTTGCCGATTCCTTTCCACAAGCCGGATCGCCGCAGCGGAAATATCTGTCGCCACCGCCAACTCAACCGGAATATTCAAAGCCGCCAGTTCATTTAACAAACTTATGATCAGACAGCCGCTCCCTGTACACAATTCCAATATGCGCAAAGCACGCCCGCGTTGCTGAAAAATCTTCTTTGCCCCAGCCACGGCGGCTTCCCACAATATTTCCGTATCCGACCTAGGTATCAACACAGATGTATCTGTGAAAAATTCCCGACCCAAAAAATTTATCTGTCCCCATATATAAGCCCAAGGCTCGCCTTCGTCACGACGTCGCAACGCCGCCCGGAACTTTTTTTGCAATTCTGCCGCTGCAGCAGCCGGAATCAATTCCGTCAACCGTTCCGGGCGTGAGCGCAAGTTAACATACTCGGTTAGAGAAAGTTCATGTCCGAACTGCCACAAGCCTAAGCAACGCGAGGCTATATAAACGACATTGTCTGGATCATAAAGTTTTATCGTTTTTTCCCAGTCAAGCAGCCAATTACCAGATGTCCGCCCGCCCATCTTCCGGAATTACCTCCTTCATGGCAGCGATTGCTACCTCAATAATAGGTGCATCCGGTTCTTTGGTGGTAAGACGCTGAACCCAAAGTCCCGGGGTGGCGATAATCCTGCCGGCTAGGCAACGGTCATGCGTGCCGGACCAACGCAAAAGTTCATATGACAAGCCGGCCAATATCGGAACTAACAACAGCCTGATCAGAAGATTAAGCCACAAGCCGTACCATCCTACTATCGAAAAAAGAAAGACACTGCAAAAAACCAGCAAGAACAGAAATGATGTGCCGCAGCGAGGGTGGAAACGAGAATGTCGTGCGACATTATCTACCGTGAGGTCTTCGCCAGCTTCGTAACAGGCAATTGTTTTGTGTTCGGCCCCGTGATAACGCCAAATTCGGCTGATATCTTTGATGCAGGAGGTGAGATAAAGGTAGCCAAGCAAAATCACCAGACGAATAACACCTTCAAACAAACTGTAAATAAAAGTGTGTTTACCGGTTGTAGCAATGGGCAAACCGCTGTAACGCAAAATCAGGCCGGCAAGCAAATTCGGCAAAAGGACGAACATGGCAATTCCGCCGACCATGCCCAAAATTGCCGATCCGTACAACGCATAAGTCGTAAGCGAATTATGTTGTTGCGAAGGCTTGTTCCGTTCAATCACTGCCTCAGGCCGGGCAGCAGCGGTGCCCTGAGCATCAGCTGACATCTGAACATCTGCTGTTGGCCGAACATCAGCTGCCGCCTGGGCAGCAGCGGTAGTCTGTTCCGCCGCTGAATTCTCATCTTCTTCAATTTGTGCAGCTGCCAACATCATCGCCTTGGTGCCAAGAATCATTTGACGAAATAGGCCGACCGCCCCACGCAAAATCGGCACACGGTTGATCACATTTTTCCGTACCGGTGGCAGATACTGCACATTGATCGAACCGTCACGCCGTCGACAAGCGACGGAAACACGTTCCGGGCCGACCATCATCAAACCTTCCATAAGTGCTTGTCCACCAATTGTCGTCTTTTTTATTGCCGCAGCCAACAAGACACAAAAGTATTTTATTTTTTCTTTTTTTGATAACATCTATTTGTTCTCGCTTCGTAACCATTGCCGAATATTTGCCGACAATCCATAGAAAAAAAGGGGGATTCAAATCCCCCCATCGCCTTACTTTTGACTCATTCTCTTCTTGAACTTGTCTACCCGGCCGCCGGCATCAACCAGTTTTTGTTTACCGGTAAAAAACGGATGGCACTTGGAACAAATATCAATGTTCATTGTTTTTAAGACGGAGCGCGTTTCAAAAGTCTCGCCACAAGCGCATTTGACAATGCACTTACCGTATTCGGGATGGATTCCTTTTTTCATGTTGTCACCTCACATTCGGAGTCGCACGCATATCTGAAATGAGTATGTATGTGCGATCAGTTTATGAACTTTTTTATCATAGCTTTTTTTCGGTTCGCCGTCAATATCGTCAGGCAGATCGGGAAGTCACGTATTATTACCCGAAGGTTTATTCATGCGCATCGACTCAAACAGAGCTTTGTCATTAAATGATACATTTACCGATGAAACAAAATGATCATTACCGTTGGTGCGTAACAGCAGATTAATAATCATTTCCGTAACATTCGCGTTATCGAGTTGTCCAAAAGCTTTGCGAATTGACCAAACGGCATCCAACTCTTTGGGACTGAGCAACAGTTCTTCGCGGCGAGTCCCGGAGCGGTTTATGTCGATGGCTGGGAAGATACGTTTTTCCGATAACTTACGATCCAGATAAACTTCCATATTGCCGGTGCCCTTAAACTCTTCAAAAATCACTTCGTCCATGCGCGAGCCGGTATCAATCAATGATGTGGCGATAATCGTAAGACTGCCGCCATTTTCAATATTACGCGCCGCACCGAAGAAACGTTTCGGCCCATATAACGCCCCCGGATCAAGACCACCGCTCAAAGTGCGGCCGGTAGGGTTTATCGTTAAATTGTAGGCGCGCGCCAAACGAGTAATACTGTCAAGTAAAATAACTACGTCCTCACCTAATTCGACTAAACGCATCGCCCGCTCAAGCACTAGTTCTGCAATACGGACATGATTTTCGGGGGTCTTGTCAAAGGTGGAATAAGCGACTTCGCCCTGAATTGAACGTTGCATATCAGTGACTTCTTCAGGTCGTTCGTCAATTAGCAGCACCATCAGCTTAACTTCCGGGTTGTTGGTGGATATGGAATTGGCAATTTTTTGCAAAAGAATGGTTTTACCGGCTTTAGGCGGCGAAACTATCATGCCGCGCTGCCCTTTGCCGATCGGAGCGATTAAATCAATAATACGGGTGGAAAGCTCTTCCCGCTTCGTTTCTAAACGATATCTTTCATTCGGATAAATCGGAGTGAGTTTGTCAAAACGTGGCCGGCGAATTGATTTGTCGGGAGCAGCATTGTTGATCGAGCGAACATAAAACAAAGCCTGGTTGCGATCGTTATCGCGCTGCGTACGGATCGGTCCAGCAACTAAATCACCTGGTCGCATGTTGAAACGGCGAATAAATTGTGCCGGAACAAAGACATCTTTATTGCTCGGCAGGAAATTTTCACTTCGCAAGAAGCCGTAGCCATCGGCCATAATTTCCAGAACACCGACTGCTGTTTTTTCTTCTACATAATATGTGTCGCGTGCAGGTTTGTCAGTAACGGTGGGATTGGAGCTTGCGGGAGTTGAGGTTCCAGCAGGACGAGTTGATTCTGAGTTGGGCAATGCTGCGGTATCAGCGGAGGCAGGAGATTCGTCCTTAACAGCAGTTGCGAGGGGTGAAGCTGTGCCGGCAGCAGTGGCCTTTCCAGTTTTAGGCGGTTCCGTTGAAACCTGTTCAAGCGAAACCTGGTCAGGCGAAACTTGGTCAAACAAATCCTGGTCAGGCGTAGTGAGCGAAGATGTCGCCGCTGTTGCAGGCGTTGCATATGACGCCCCCGGTGCTGATCCTGTCAGCTCACTCGAATCAGCTCGTGCGTTAACGGACGATCCTTGTCTATTTTTCTTGTATCGCTCATTTTTGGGGCGGCTGAAACGGTCATTTTTAAAACCGGAGGCGGTAGACGCCGGTGCAGTTTCTGAAGTCGTTAATTTCTTTGGTGAAGTTGGATTAGCAGTGCCGGTGACCTCGGTCATATCGGGAATATTGCTGTCTGAGGCCGACGGAAGGCTTATCAAATCATTAACTATCGCTTCGTCAGTCAAGCCTGATTTGGCCTTTAATCTGCCGGCTCTTTCAGAACGTCCGTCAGTTTGTCCCTCAATTTGTATGTTGCCAGGATTCAGTTCAGTTCGGGCCGCAGTTGAATCGGCGGCAGTTTTACGCGGACGCCCGCGTCTTCGGGTTTCGGATGAGGCAATATTTGTCGATTTTGGGGGGGCGGCCTCATCTGCCGTTGAGGTCGTCGGCACATTAGATCTTTCGTATGTCAATTCTGTAGTCGGCTCAAGCTCAGATGTTGCCGTCAGCGATACAGATTCCCTTGCTTCTCCTTCACCGACCTTTTCCATGCCGCCGGCCTTTTCACCACTTACCTCGCCGCTGTCTGCAATTGCAGTAACCACGCCGGAATTTTTGCGTGGGCGGCCACGTTTTCGTTGAGCCGGCTTACCGTCCTCCAAAGAGGTAGATTTCTTTTCTTTTGTCACAGGTTTTGTCACAGGCGTTTTTTCTGCCACGGGTAATTCATTTTCAGTTAATTCGGCTAGACGTTCCGCCAGCTCGGACTGGCTCATTCGTTCTGCTTCTTCAAACGGAATAATTCCGGACAGACGCACAATTTCCAGCAAAGACTCTTTCGTCTTTTCCGCAAAAGGGATTTGAGGCATATTTATCTCCAATATTATTTCATAAGAGGGGAATATTACTTTTCGATTATAGTTTTGACAATTATTAAAGTCAAGGCTAAATCAATCGAGCTTTATTAATTTATCATAGATATTTTTGCTATAATTTTATTGAATTTTATTATATTTTTGCTATAAATCAGTCGTGTTGCCCTCGTTTTCTAATCTCAACGACATCCATCACTCACGCGTAAATTCAGGCATGGCCAAAGCTTTAATCGTGCCACGAGCGACGCAGGTGATCGGGTCTTCCGCCAATGCCGACGGCAAATTGAATGCTTCTCCCGCCAACTTGGCTAAACCGTGTAGCATTGCTCCGCCGCCAGTAAATATGATCCCCGTTTCACTGATATCCGCCAAGAGTTCCGGTGGTGTTTTTTCCAATACAGAATGAACGGATTCAAGTATTTCCTGCACAGGTTCCGCCAAAGCGGCACGGATTTCCTCCGAGTCAAGCTCAGCTTCTCCCTGCATACCACTGATCAAATCGCGGCCTTTGACGGTCATCTTTAATAGTTCCGGCCTCGGATATGCGCACCCGATAACCTGCTTAATTTCTTCAGCAGTTTTGCTGCCGATAAGCAAATTATAGTTTTTACGAACATAGCGAATGACCGTGTCATCAAATACGTCTCCCGCAATTTTCAGCGTGGTTTCCACAACCGGCTCGCACAGTGAAATTACTGAAACATCCGTCGTACCGCCTCCGATATCGACAATCAAAGTACCTTTGGCCCCGGTTATATCGATTCCTGCCCCGATGGCCGCGGCAATTGGCTCACGAATCAAGTACACCTTCCCCATTCCGGCCCTGCGACAAGCATCAACCACCGCTCGCCGTTCAACTGCGGAAATTACGCTTGGCACACATACCATTACCGCCGGTTTGAACAGCTTGTACCAAAAGCCATGGCAAACTTTGTCCAACATTGTGCGCAATAACACTTCTGTTGCCTCGAAATCGGAGATAACCCCTTCACGTAAAGGCCGTATAGCCTCCACCGAATCAGGAGTACGCCCCAACATCGCTTTGGCCCGTTCGCCAACTTCCAAAACTTTCCCAGTTTTGGCATTAATCGCCACCACCGATGGCTCGTTCAGTACAATTCCCCTTTCCTGAACATTAACCAATACAGTGGCCGTGCCCAAATCAACCCCGATAGCATAGGAAAATTTCATCGACAACCTCGTTTCTGCCGCGCTCAATGAGCAAAAATTCAAGTGTACCAGACATAAATATGAAATCGTTCAACCGTTTACCTGTTGTTTGTCAGGCGTTTGCCGCAGCAAAGTCGGCCCATCGGTTCAAATAGATCGCTCACTGCCTTAAAAGCACGGATACATGAACTAAATTTTCTCTTATGATACAATATTCTTCAACTACAATCAAACATGAGGATTTATGTTTAAAATTTTAGCCCTTTTATTCATGACTTTAGATCACATCGGCTTATATTTTGAGCCGCAAATGCCGTTTGCCGTTTTCTTAGGGCTTAGATTAATCGGCCGCTTAGCCTTTCCCATGTTCGTTTACAGTGTAGTTATGGGAATGTACAAAACCCACAGCATTCCACACTATTTGTTGCGCCTGATCACCTTTGCTGTCACCTGCGAACTTGGTTTGCTTTTGACGGCTGCTCTTGGCTTTCCTTACGAAATTCAACCAAATGTAATATTCACTTTGGCGGCCGGATTGAGTCTTATTTACGGCTGGGAACTGATTTCAACGCAAAAATCATCTGGCATTTGTGGCGGAATCACTTTGATTTTGCTAGCCGTGAGCGTAATTGCCCTGCTTAAGCCGGATTACGACTTTTACGGATTGGGACTTTTTGTCGTCATGTACATGGCCACGCGACAAAGGACTAAAAGTTTTGCGCCCACTGAACAACCGCAGCCGGTCTGTATTGAGCAAGCAGGAGTGATTGCCGAACGGTATCAAACAAAACTATCGATGCAAACGATTCGCCCGGTTTCGGAACAACGCCGCAATTTATTAATCAGTTTGTTTATATACGGTCTTATTTTTTTATCCCTTCAAATAATTTTCACCGGTGGGCTACCTGAGGAACCGTGGCCATATATGCAAGCTGTCATGCCGTTAAGCGTTTTTTTCATCCCTCTATATGCCTCGGACGGCCGCCCGAGTCGTGCTTTTAGACTGTTTTATTACCTGTTTTTCCCCCTCCACCACATTATTCTATTCTCCCTCACCCAATTATGTGAAAATTAAATTCACTTATCCCACGCAGATAATTACTACCGCTCACACTCACGCGTTTTGTGCTAAAATAAGGCTTATATTATTGGCTACCAGGAGGAACGCATGTCTTATTCAACGCAAATCGACCGTAAATGGCAGAAAAAATGGGAAGAATGGGGGATGACCAGATTTGATCCGAAGGCTCCCGGAAAAAAGCTTTACTGCTTGGAAATGTTTTCTTATCCGTCAGCCGCTAAATTACATGTAGGGCATTGGTACAATTACGCCTTATCCGATTCATGGGCAAGGCTGAAAAAAATGCAGGGCTACAACGTTTTTCAGCCGATGGGCTTTGACGCTTTCGGATTGCCGGCAGAAAACTATGCTATAAAAACAGGAATTCCGCCCGAAACCAGCACCCTAAAAAATATCGCTACAATGGAAGATCAACTTAAGCAAATGGGCGGTTTATTCGCGTGGGATCACGAGATATTCACGTGCAAGCCGGACTACTATAAATGGACACAATGGCTGTTTTTACAACTATATAAACACGGCATGGCCTACCGCAAAAATGCGCCGGTCAACTGGTGCCCTTCTTGCCAAACCGTACTGGCCAATGAGCAGGTAATCGGCGGAAGATGCGAACGCTGCGACAGTGAAATTCAGCACAAAAACCTTACTCAATGGTTTTTTTCCATCACCAAATACGCGCAAGAGTTGCTTGATTGTCTACCGCAACTTGATTGGCCGGAAAAAACGAAAAAAATCCAAACCAACTGGATCGGTCGTTCCGAAGGAAGTCACGTCACTTTTACCGCCGAAAAGAACGGTCAGGTCATTCGAAAAGTCGACGGTTCGGCGTTGGAATTGACCGTATTTACCACCCGGGTCGACACATTATTAGGGGTTAGTTACGTTGTTTGTGCGCCTGAAAATGAGATTGTACCGCTTTTGCTTACCGATAACTGCCGTGCCGAGGCAGAGGCCTACATTGCGGCAACCGCCAAGGCCGATGAAATTGCTCGACTGGCCACCGATCGTCCGAAAACCGGCGTTTTCACCGGTGCTTATGCCGTACACCCACTTACCGGGGCCAAAGTTCCTATCTGGCTGTCCGACTATGTTATCGCCAGCTACGGTACCGGCGTGGTTATGGCGGTGCCGGCACATGACGAACGGGATTACGCTTTCGCTATGAAATATAATTTACCAGTCAAACAGGTAATTGCTGCTCCCGGCAAAGCCGAAACCAAGTTGCCCTATTGTGAACCGGGTGTTTTGACTAACAGCGGTGAATTTGATGGCTTGACTTCAGCTGAAGCTTGCCAAGCTATCGTGGCTGCATTGGAAAAACTGGGGCGCGGTTGTAAGCATGTTAACTATCGCTTGCGGGACTGGCTGGTCTCACGTCAAAGATATTGGGGTGCGCCAATTCCGGTCATCCATTGCCCCGATTGCGGTGCCGTGCCAGTGCCGGAAAAAGATTTACCCGTACTTTTGCCCAAAGATGTCGAATTTAAGCCGGATGGCAAATCCCCGTTAACAACAAGCGCAACTTTCATGAATACGACTTGTCCTTGCTGCGGCAAGCCGGCACAGCGTGATCCGGACACCTTGGACACATTTGTCTGCTCATCGTGGTATTATCTGCGCTACGTCGACCCCCATCTCGCCGACAAGCCCTTCGACAGAAATGACGTCGACCAGATGTGCCCGGTAGACAAATACATCGGCGGAGCAGAACACGCCGCTATGCATTTGTTATATGCCAGATTCATCAACAAAGCCCTCCGCGATATGGGCTTTTTAGACTTTGACGAGCCCTTCAAATCGTTGGTTCATCAGGGCACAATTTTGGGTGAAGATGGCCAAAAGATGTCCAAATCTCGCGGCAACACCATCTCACCCGATACCTATGTCAACGAGTACGGTTCCGATGTTTTCCGCCTGTATTTGGCCTTTGCGTTTGCCTATACCGAGGGCGGTCCTTGGAGTGACAGCGGTGTACGAGCCGTGGCCAAAATGTTGAATCGTGTCGAACGTTATACGGCTGAGTTAAAAGACCGCATGGCCGAGTCGAAATTGGCTTGGAACGAATTAAAACAACCTATTCATTCCGCTTTGAACGCCGCCGAAAAAGAGTTGAACCTCGTACTAAACACTTCCGTCCGTGGCGTGACCGTTGATGCCGAACGGTTTCAGTTTAACACCTCAATTTCACGGATCATGGAAGTGCTCAACGCCATGCAAAAATATTTAGGTGATGAAGCTGACCGGGACGCTGTAAGTTTATCCTTCTTAGCATATACACATCAGCTAACCCTGCGCTTGCTGGCACCTTTCGCTCCTCATTTTTGTGAAGAAATGTGGGAGCAGCTCGGCTACACATCAAGCATAATAAACTCAGGGTGGCCGGCCGTCGACGAAACCGCCTTAGTACGAGACGAAGTGGAAATTGCTGTTCAATTTAACGGTGCCGTAAAGCATCGCCTGATGATTCCTACTGCCGCCGGTGCCGCTGAAGTGGAAGCTCTAGTTAAAGCTGATGAAACTGTTCTGAAGCTGCTTGGTGAGCGCAAAATCGTTAAATTCATCTATATCAAAGGGCGTTTGGCCAATTTGGTTGTAAAGTAAGCAACATGCCGTTAAAATAGTGCAACGCTTAAAATAGATAGCAGACCCTAAAACCTCTCCGGTTACACTAAGCGCAAAGCAATGCGCCAGTTTCCGGGGAGGTTTTTTAGCTAAATTCACCCTGTTAGCCTCTGCTGGGAAAGTACACTGTTGGAATAATGACAAGGTATAATGGCGAAGTGACAAAGTGTAGTGGCAAGGTGGCAAAAAAAATCTACCCGTCACAGAACGGATAGATTGAAAAATTGGAGCTGGTGGACGGATTTGAACCCCCGACCTGCTGATTACAAATCAGCTGCTCTACCAACTGAGCTACACCAGCAAAGCTACAATAGAATAGCAATTTTTAGGATATATGTCAACCTCAGCTGCAAAGATGAGCAAGTTAATTTGTTAGATGTTTGGGCTGCCCCGTAACCCGTAGCCAATGCTATCTTGCTTTATTCCCTGCCCAACAACCCATTCGCACCTTCCATATCCAGAACGTAGTCACAAGTAACATTTAAAAATTCATAATCATGTGAAACAATAAAAATTATCCGCCGCTCATTTCTCAACCCCTTGATGCAGCCGGAAACAGCTAGCATATTTTGGTAATCCATACCGCTTGTCGGCTCATCAAAAAATATAAAATCGGCGCCATCGATAATGCCAACGGCAACCGCCACCCGCTGCTTTTGACCGCCGGATAAGCACATCGGATGCACCGTCTTATACGGTAACAAGTTCAGACTGCTCAGGATCGAATCGATTTCGGCCTCGGGTACGTGAGCATTTTTTAGCCGCAATTCTGTTTCCACTGCTTCGGTAAACAGTTGCGCATTGACATCCTGCATAACCAGATAAGAGCGGCGCAGTCTTGCCCGCTTGGTCAAAACCTGCCCTGCGTAAAATACAGATTCCCGTGATTTTTTAAGCACCCCGATCAGAGCTTTCACAAACGTTGTTTTGCCGGAGCCGTTACAGCCGACAATGCCGTAAATACAATTATTTTTAAAATACAGCTCTTCAAGTTTCAACCCTGAAGTCGGAGTAAAGGCAATATTCATCTCTTTAATATATAGTTCGCCGGTCGCGGGGCAAGGCTGCAGCTTAAGACTTTCCAGTTTTTTGTCGCGTAGCCCAACCGCATGTAAGGCGTTTGAATCAAGGAGGTTGAACTCCTCTTGAGTATAGATTTTGACAATCTCTCCGCCCTTAATAAGGACTAAACGATCGAAAAGTCCGTTTAAATAATAAAGACGATGTTCGGCAATTACTAACGCGATTTTTTCCGCGCGAAGGACCTCGAGCATTTGCCGGAGCACTTCGGTATATCGGTGATCCAAGTTGGAGGTTGGCTCATCCAGCAAAATGAATTTGCAGCCGGAGATATAAGCACTGGCAAGACACAAAACCTGTTTTTCCCCGCCGGATAGTTCAAAAATGCTGCGGTTGAGCAAAGCCTTAATCGGAAAAAGCTTGAGCATTTTGTCAAGACGGCGATCCATTTCTGCCCGCTCCAGGCCGATATTTTCCAAAAAGAATAGCAACTCCTGGGTGGTGTTGACATTAAAAAAATGGGTCTTGGGATTTTGAAAAACGGAAGCCACCAGTTCGGAAATTTGATACGTCTCTAGGTTTCCGACATCAGCTCCATCAACGGTCACGCATCCCTCCGTCCTCGTGTTGTCGTATTTCTCGCCCAAACCGTTAATAGCATTCAAAAGTGTCGATTTACCGCTCCCGCTTTCACCGGTCAGCACCACGCACTCCCCATCCTCAATTTGCAAATTAAGGTGTTTCAGCGCCGGCACGTCATTGTAAAAAACGCTTAAATCTTCAATTTTGATCATAGAAGCAAGCCTCCCGCAAGCAGAAGCAGGGCCAAAGCGGGGTAGATAAAATCGATCGGCCGGAACTTAACGGCAAAATACCTAATTTTTTTGCCCGGAGCCGCGATGGCTTTACACTCTGCTGCTTTTGAAATATCATCAGCGATATTCGTCGACAAAATTAACAACGGAACGAAAGCATATTCTGCATATTTCAGAAAATTTTTCCGAGAAACACCCCTTATTTTCATCGCCATTTTTATGTTAGCTTTTTCTTCCCAGAATGATGGGAAAAAGCGGAACATGACTGCCAGTGGAATTGACACCTGCTGAGGAATTTTTAGCAAACTCAAAGAGCTGATAATCGAGCTCACATCCGATGTTTTAATCAGAAAATTTCCAGCCAAATAAGGCAAAAAGAACATGCGGACGATCAAAGCCAGTCCCAAGATCATTTTTAGCATGGCGGGCAACTTTTCCAAGCCGGGAAAACTCGGCACAAATGTCAGTGCCGTATAAATGATAAAAACCTTTATGGCGTAAATGCGACACCTATTGATAAAGAAAAGCAAACTCAATAAAGCCGCCAGCAAAATCTCGGTATGCACCACATGAAGAAAAGTGAAGCTCATGAGGAACAACACGAGAAATTTGCTGATAGGGTTGGGGTTAAGGGCTGATTCTCGATAAACGAACATCAGACAATTCCTGCCCGAACAAAGTGCTTTTTAAGAATTTTTTTGCCCAATAGAGCTCCGATCAGGCCACCGACAAAGGCACCCAGAAAGACGAGAGCCAAGTTCGGATAGGTTATCAGTTTTGCCAAAGCCTGCCCATAATTATCACCCATCATTTTGCACATTTGAAGATATTTTTCACGCGCCAAGACCATTTGGCTCAGGCTGCCGCCGATCCACATGGCAAAAACAGCATAAGATAGCATGTTGTATTTTAGGCTGCGGTAATTACCCAATTTGCGAATCAGTTCCGCGATCACGACTATTATGGCCGCTACGACAATAACGACATACGTATGTCCTCCAAGCAGCATAATCACAGGCATAACAAGGCCGAAAATAACCAAGGCCAGGGGTTTCGGCACTTTGGCCATGAAAAGGAGCACCAAGGGACCGCAGATAATGGCGGCTACCGTCGGGTAGATAAGAAAGAGGATCGGTACTAGACCCATCATACCGACAGCAAACATAATGACAATGTATATGACCGCATATACACCGATCAGGACGAGATCTTTTAATTCCAGCTTATTGCTGATTTTTGGATTGTTCATAATACCTCCTATTAAATATTTTTTCAGTAAACAAATTTTTAGTAAACAAAATCTTCCGCGGCCTTCGTTTTTTCGATAAGGCGGGCATAGCTTGCTGATGTTTTTAAAAGGTCATGATGGCGACCGATCTGCTCTACCCGTCCGTTATGCAAAACCACAATCTCATCAGCATTTTCAATGGACTTCATGCGGTGGGAAATAATGATTACCGTCTTGTCGGCAATCAATTTATTCAATGAGCACTGAATCTTTCTCTCGTTGTCCACATCCAAACTTGAAGCGATTTCGTCGAGGATCAGAATGGGCGCATCCTTTAAAAAGGCCCTGGCAATGGATATTCTTTGCCTTTCTCCGCCGGAAAGTTGTTCACCGTTTTCGCCGATGGTCGTGGCAAATCCGTCCTTCAACTCGTTGATGAAGTCGCAGTTGGCGAGGCGAGCTGCTTCCTTAACTTCTTCATCCGTGGCGGTTTGGCGGCCGATGCGGATGTTTTCCATAATCGTGGTATTGAACAGTTTTACGTCCTGAAAAACGATTGATATATTGCGATAAAGGCTTTCAGTCGATACTTGCTTTATGTTTTCCCCACCGATCAAAACCTCACCCTTATCAAAATCATACAGACGTGAAATAAGGCGCAGCAGCGTCGTTTTTCCACAGCCGGACTCACCAACCAGAGCCGTCACCTTGCCTTGCGGTGCCGAGAAACTTACCCCGTCCAAGACTTTCTTCCGTCCATCATAGGAAAAATCCAAATTTTTCACATCAATGTCGAACCGCGAAAATTGTGTATCCCGGCCGGGCATCACCTTCGCTTGCCGAATTTCATTTATCCGTTTGACTGCTGAATCGACATAATTTATTTCCATGAAAAATTCCATATTCGCATCGACAACATCCTTTATTTTTATTGCGGCCAAAAGGTAGCCAAGCAGGTACAGCAACGAAATTTCACCGCGCTGTAAAAGGAACACGCCGACAAGAATGGTCAGAGCCAATGAAAAGTAAGAAAATATGCCTGAAAACAACATTATCAGCCCATTGCCCAATTCTGTTTGCCATTGAATTTTCTCTGAATCATCCAAACGAGAGTAAAGCTCAGCCTTGATTTTTTCCGACATGTTGAAAGCCTTTATTTCTTTTGCCAGCTCGATACGCTCCTGAAATGCCGCCGAATTGCGGCGTAGACGAACATAGAACTTGTCATATAAGCGTTTTGAGGTGTTTTTGGCCAATAGGATAAGCAAAAAGGACAGCAAAGTCGGACCTACGGCCGCCAAGGTCATCTTCCAGCTTCCCAGCAACATCATAATTGTCATCAACGGCATAAAAAAGGCAAAGCCGATGGCAGCTGGCACCGCATGGCTGCAAGCATGCTCGATTGCCGCCACATCAGCCATGATACTCTGTGAAAGATCAGACAAATCATGGGTGTAGAAGTAGGACATCTCCAATTCGGATAATTTCTTCGCTATACCTATCCGTAAATTGGCCGCCTCTTTATATGTTTCGTTATATTGCAAGTCGTACTCTCGGTTCAAAATAAAGAACATGACGACCAAGGTCAGAACTGCAGCACAAAGATAGAAGCCGGTTGACCTGGCATGATTAAAAAGCAGTTGATCCAGCCAAAACATTAGTATAAATGCCGGGCAAAGGTTGATGACAAAAACAGCGAAACTTGCCCTCCCGGCTTTAAAAACCCCTTTTGCGCCTTCATCCGTAAGGGCAAAATTACGCATTAGAAATTGTTTCATCACTGACCCTCCATTCATTTGCTGCAGTATACATATTGTAAAGCCGCTTATATTTCCCTTCGTGCGCCATTAATTCGTCATGCGACCCTCTTTCGGCAATCTTGCCGTCATCGACGAGTAAAATCTCATCCACGCCTTTGATAGCCGACAAACGATGCGCGATCATCACCACCGTTTTGCCGTGCATCAGATGCTTAAAGGCCTTTTGCAACTCATGTTCATTATCCGGATCTACCGAGGCCGATGCTTCATCCATAATGACAATCGGTGAATCTTTCAAAATTGCTCTGGCAATCGCCACCCGTTGCGCCTCACCGCCGGAAAGCCGAATCCCGTCGCTGCCGACGCGGGTTTGTTCATGCTGTTCCAAACTAGCCAAAAGGCTGTCCAGGTCTGCCAATGACATGGCCCGCATGATTTCATCGTGTGTAGCATTTTCTCGCGCCATGGCGACATTATTATATATAGTGTCGCTGAAAAGCCTGTTGTCTTGGAAAACGAAGGAAATTTCCTTGATTAAAGCTTCCTGTGTGTATTCTTCCGCCCTTTTGCCGCCGATCAAAATTTCGCCATCTTTAATTCTGTAGTAGGCGCAAATAAGTTTAGCGACAGTCGATTTACCGGAACCGGAAGCCCCAACCAAGGCATAAATCTTGCCTTGATCCAGTTTAAACGAAAGATTTTCCAGAACATTTTTGTCAGCATAAGCAAAGGTTACATTTTTAAATTCAATGGAATGGTCGGCAAAAGTCGTGACTTGCCCGAATGAAATTTCATCTTCGGCCATTTGCGCGTACAATTTTTCCAAGGTGTCGACGGCATAATTCCCCTGAAATATATACATATTTACGTACATAACCTGCATCATGGCGGCGAACATCAGGCCGGCCAAGAATAAGATCATCACCAAATCCAGCGCAAGAAGGCGGGGATCACCCAGGGCCGATAGACAAAAAACCGTCGGAATGGTCAATATGGCCAACAGCCCGAAAAACATGCACTGATATATCACATACGGCTTTTTGCATTTCTGCGAATATTTGTAGGCGTAGTCCGAGTATTCGTGCACCAGCTTAAAAAGTTTTCTCATTGAACTGACCGAAACTCCGAAAATTTTAATAACAGAAATGCCGCGAATGTACTCTACCGTTTCCCCGGATAATTTATCCAACGCTTCCTGATAAACTTTCATGAAATCGCTGCCGCGCATCATCGACATTAAAATTGCGACCGCCAACAGCGTCAAAATGAAGATGCACACTCCCACGCGCACACTGATACTGAAGCCTAAAGCAATTATAATGACAGGCGTTATCATAGCTTTGGTATTGTCCGGTATCATATGTGCCACAATTTTATGTGTCAAAGCGGTGTTGTCATCAATGACTTTACGAACCGTCCCCGACGGGTGGGTGTCAAAAAAACGGAAACCAGCCTTACTCAAACCTTCTGCTCCCCGCTTCTTGAGAACGGTCTCCAAGCGCAATCCAACACGGTGAGCCTGCAAAACGGCAAAGAAGTATATGACGTTCCCGACCAGAATAAATGCCGCTATCTTGACGGCAAACGTCGTTGCCGCAGCCGTATTCGCTTCGAGCACCAGCTTTTTAAGGAAACCGTAAATTAAATAGTAACCGTAGTTAATCAGCAAGCAGGCTAAAACCGAGCCCAAAATAGCTATATATACCAACGGCATCATCGCCGGCACGTAAGCCAATAATTTTTTATAGACTTTCATATTCCCTCCTCTGTTACTGTCCGTCTATTATGTTTTTGTTTTCTATGCTTTCTCTTCGACTTCGGCAGTTCTAGGTCCCGGCAGCTCTGAGTACCGCCATTCTAAATCCAGACCGTTATCCTACGGCAAAAGAATCATTCGAATCATGGTACGGATCAAATCATGATTTTCATTCACCGTTTTAGCCCCGTTCAAGATGTTCACTCCCAAAATCATGGAATTGATAAAAAAGCTGAGGAATTTCTCCCGTTCTGCCGTGATTTTAAGTTCAAGCCAGCCAGCACCTATTGTCGCAAATGAATCAATGGCTATACGCTCCAATTGCCCGTAAATTTCCTCCAGTTTGACGTTCCTTTTCTTGGCCAACAGGAATTCGACGTAAACACTGGACAAGATAGTGGTGTCGCTTACTTTCTTGGTAATTTCTTCGGCAAAAAAATCAGTTTCCGCCGCCTTGCCTGGAGGTAGCGAGTTTTTTATCACGGTTTTGCGATAAGCGATGCCGTCGAGCATCATGTCGTAGATCACATCAGTCGTACTTTTGTAATAATGGTAAAAACCGCCCTTGGATAAGCCGCTTTCGCGGATCAAATCTTCCATGGTTGTATGCGCGAAGCCTTTGGCCACAAAAACTCGCGCTGCCGCTTCTTTGATGGATTTTTTTCTTTCTTCGGATGATAATCTCTTATTTCTGACCATAAATCCTCACTACCGACTGTTGCGTCTATAAGAGGATTATAAGTTTCCTTATTCTAACTGTCAAGATGTTTCTATAATATTTCCTTACGTAACTTTACGAAAATAAAAGCCTTGCCGACAGCAAGGCTTTTATCTTATCTGTATTTTTTACAGATACTAAATGGGGATATAATGATTGCCAATACTACGATTATAATAAGCATCAACATATCATACACTTCCTTTCGCGTAAGTGCTAATCCGTAATATAGTTCAATTATACATCAACAAGCTTCAAATAAAATAGCTGTTTATTTGAAGCTGAAACATTTTATCGGTTCACGCGTATGGGGGAATTAGTAATTATGATCGCAAAAGGCTAACCGGCAAAAATTACCGCTAAAATGGGCACAAAAAAGAGCCGTCTCCACTAGTGACGCATTCAAGGCATGCGCTGCCTGTACGGCTCCTTGTATTGGTTATACATTAAAAATTTTACCAAGTCAAATGGTTCAATATCAACGACCGCGTTAATTTATTGTAGGTTTTGGGAGCACAGGAAGCGATATGCAATTATACTTTTAACCGCTTTCGTTATTCATTTAAAGAATTTATATTCACCCCCGCGTGTGCGGGAATTACGGAAGGATAGAAAAGTGGAAAGTCAAGCATATACACTTTGACTGATTCACTTAATGGCGGCCAAACGGTCGCCATTAGTTTAGAAGTTGTTTACAATGACCAAAGCAATCCCTCCACTAGGCGTAAGTTTACTGATGCATACGCCTTAAGCTCGATCACGCATCAGTCAAACAGATCCTTCAGAGCTTGTTTTATTGCGAGCGTTTTCGCATAAGGATCAGCAGCCTGCATAATAGCCGAAACCACGCATATACCCTGTATTGCACTTGCCGGACGCAAAATGTCCAGGTTAGTCTCGTTCAAGCCACCGATCGCAAAAACAGGAATATTTACTTGCTCGCAAATTTCTTTTAGCGTATCCACGGATGTAAATATCGTTTTTACTTTTGTTTTCGTTTGGTAAATCGCACCAACGCCCAAATAATCTGCCCCGGCGGCCGCCGCTTCCAATGCCTGCGGTACGGTTTTGGTAGTAGCACCGATGATAGTATCCGGCGGCAAAACCCGTCTGGCTTCTGCAATCGGTAAGTCGGACTGCCCCAGATGGACGCCACAGCCGGCCAACAGCGCAACATCTAAACGGTCGTCAATAATCAATGGGACATTATATTGATCACACAGGCTTTTGACCCGGCGCGCCAAGGCCAGTAATTCCCGGCCCTCGGTATTTTTTTCTCGCAACTGAATCAAACCAACTCCAGCCCGCAAAACTTCTTCAATTGTGTGAATGAAACTTGTGCGATCGCCATATGAATTATCAGTTATAAAATAAAGCTCTTTTGTTTTCTTTATCCGCATAATCTTATATGTCTCCTAAACTTATCTCCTAAACTCGAACCGCTTCGATTGCCGCGCGTGTAAACAGAGTTCCCGCATCGACTGTTTGTAAACTGTCTAAAAGTCGTATCTGAAAGCTTGCATTCGGTATTTTTTGCCTTGCAGCTTTATCGCCGGGCGCAACAGCTGCAGTGCTATCCGGTATTGCCGGTATCACAGGTGCCGCAGCCGCGATTTCGCCAGCCACCGCTAAATGTAAAGCACCTAAAACGGCAGCCTCTAACGGCGAAGCAACTGACATATATGTTGCAACAATACAATTCAGCAAACACCCTGTGCCGGTTATCGCCGCCAACTGAGACACCCCGTTGGCCACCGACCACGCTTTATCCGCCGTAGCAATAACGTCGATTGCCCCCGTGACTAAAACAACTGCTCCAGTTACTTTCGCCAAACGCGCGGCTATTTCGGCTACATAACCAAGGTTACGTGCTTTGGCGACATCGGCCTTTCCCACGTCTATCCCTTGAGGAGCAGCCTGCTCACCCAGCATTGCCAAAATTTCTGACAAATTACCTTTGACAACTTTCAAAGCCCTACTAGCCACCAATTGTTTGGCCAAGGTATGGCGAATTTCGCTAATACCCACCCCAACCAAATCAAGTACGGCCGGAATATTGTTGGCCAAGGCTGACGCAGCTGCCACCGGCATCGCCTCTATCCGCGCATCAGTAATATTGCCCAAATTCAGGGCCAAAGCTTGCGCCATTGCGGTAATTTGCGCCACTTCCGCCGGATGCTCAGCCATAATCGGGCGCGCACCCAAAGCCAGTATCCCATTAGCCGCCAAATTAATACTTATAGGATTGGTAATGCAATGAATCAGTGGGGTTTGCGCCGCCACCGCCTGCCGTATTTCACTTATTTTTTCTTGCTGCATCATACAGCTGCACTCCCAGACTTTTTTGAATATTATACAACATACCGTTGTAAGTTAAAGCCTTGAGCAATACGAACGCTGCCGTGCCACCCATCAAAGTGGCCAGAAAAAACGATGGAACATAGAAGAACCATGTCAAATTGTTACGCCCCCACAGTAGGGTCATAACCGGGTAAGATATGATGGCTCCTATAATTCCCGTCCCTATAACTTCGCCAACTACACCGGCCAAAATTTTGCCGTGACTGCCTCGATAAAGCAGGCCGGAAAGCATTGCCCCAAAAATGGCACCGGTCAAAGCCAACGGCGGTATGTTCATGATTAGCATGCGAATGATGCCAGTTAAGCAGGCAACCAGTAATGCATACCAAGGGCCCATGAATGCGGCCACCGTTATGTTCATCAGATGCGCAGTTGGGCACAGGCCTTCAATGCGCAAAATAGGTGAAATTACCACCCCTATCGCCACGAACATAGCCACCATTACCGTTCTCATCAAAGCCTGCCTGCCCCGGCCACCGGAGGTTCTATTGTTTGTCATGTATATCCCCTTTTGTTCACTTAATTTGTCTCATCCCTGTTCATACCTGTGCCGCAGTAATGTGCCTAGCAACGTATACGCCGCTCGCCGATGCGTGGGAAAGCGAATGGGTGATACCGCTGCCGTCACCGATAATATAAAGTCCCGGATGACTTGATTCCAAGTTATTATCAACGACAACTTCCATATTGTAAAATTTAACTTCAACCCCATACAGCAATGTGTCGTCATTCGCCGTACCGGGAGCTATTTTATCAAGGGCATAAACCATCTCGACGATTCCGTCCAAAATCCGTTTGGGCAAAACCAGACTCAAATCCCCCGGCGTAGCTGCCAGAGTAGGTTGTACCAAACCTTCCTCCAAGCGTTTAACATTGCTGCGTCGTCCACGCATCAAATCCCCGAAACGCTGCACGATGACTCCGCCACCCAACATGTTGGAAAGACGGGCTATGCTTTCGCCATAACCGTTGCTATCCTTGAACGGCTCAGAAAATGTTTTGGCCACCAACAAGGCAAAGTTAGTGTTTTCCGTATGCATGGCCGGATCTTCATAGCTGTGTCCGTTGACCGTGACAATGCCGTTCGTGTTTTCATTGACTACCACCCCATGCGGATTCATACAAAAAGTCCTGACATCATCCTCGAATTTTTCGGTGCGATAGACAATTTTGCTCTCATACAGGGCGTTAGTCAAATGTTCAAAAATAACGGCCGGCAGCTCGACTCGCACGCCCAAATCAACGCGGTTGGAATTGGTCTTAATATTAAGGTCACGACAGACTTTCTCCATCCATTTACTGCCGCTGCGCCCTACTGAAACAATGCATTTTGCACAGCTGACCGTGCGTTTAGTGGTGTGTATCTCATAACTTCCATCGGTATCGGCGATAATATTTTCTACCGGCTCATCAAAAAACCAATCCATTTTTGTCTTCAGATCATCATAAAGATTGGCAAGCACGATATAATTTATATCTGTTCCAAGATGTCTGACCGAAGCATCGAGCAAATTAAGCTTGTTTTGTAAACATATTTTTTTAAATTCAGAACCGGAGGTGGAATAAAGTTTCGTACCCTCGCCACCGCAAGCCATGTTGATCGTATCAACGTAGCGCATAAGCTCCAAGGCCTGTTCGCGGCCGATGTATTTGTAAAGCGTACCGCCAAACTTGTTAGTTATGTTGTATTTGCCATCGGAAAAAGCTCCTGCCCCGCCAAAACCGGACATAATCGAACAACTTTTACAATTAACACAAGTTTTTATTTTTCGTCCATCTATGGGACAATGCCGTTTGGCTAAAGGATGACCGGCTTCAAAAACAGCCACACGAAGTTCGGGTCGGAGTTTTATCAACTCATAAGCAGAGAAAATTCCCCCCGGGCCAGCGCCGACAATGATTACGTCATAATCCATAATGTTCTCCCTCCGGAATGGTGCTATATTTATGCGCCAAAACCAAAAGAAAATTATATTATATTCCCTTCTATTATTCAATCATTTCAGTGATTAAATGTAGGTAATCTTTGTAGTCGCGTGATTTACAACGTCGCACTCAGACATTGCCGATGTGCCTCGGCGCCTCGCTTTTATTTTTCTTAGCCAAACTGTTTAAAGCATTTATCTTGCTGCACAACAAATGTTGCCGCATGACTTGACGGGCTTTGGTAGCGTCATGTTCCTTTAAAACAGCCAGTAATTCTTTGTGCTCTTCTTGAGCCTCGGCCATATTGGCTTTTTTGTCAACCGCTTGGTCAACCATCAGGCCTTTCCAAAGTTGTCGCAAAAATCCCTTCAGCTTTTCCGATCCGGAGGCCTCCCAGATCGTTTCATGAAAAAGCATGTTACACTTGGTGAAACGGGCCACTTCATTATACTTGACGGCCAAGTCGCCCTCGTCGCAGTAACGTTCTAAAAGCTTGGTATCTACGCCGTTCATGCATGCGCGATAAACTGCTTCCCCTTCCAGCAAAATTCGCATATCAAAGCTGTCGGCAACCGCCTCCGGTGCCAAACCGATGACTACCGCACCACGGTTCGGGCGCAATTCGATGAGCCCTTCAGCCGCTAAAAGTTGGAAGGCTTCGCGCACCGGCGTACGCGAAACCCCGACCAAATGTGCCACACTGTCCAAAGAAATCAGTTCGCCTTGACGATATTCCCCGGCCAATATCGCCTGCCTCAAAGATTGAGCGACTTGTTCTCTGGCCGGAGCAAGTTTAATCGGCTTGATCAGCATCGCTTACATTTCTTTCGAAGCAAAATATTGATTAAGCTTGTCAACCAAGTCATCGCAGTCGATACCATGCACCATACTGGCTTCCGCTATGGATTCACCCGAGGCCATAATGCAGCCTAAGCAGTGCAAACCGCTTTCCATAAAAATGGGGATGGTACCGCGGTCAAGCTCCAAAACATCCGCGATAATCATATTCTTGTTAATTTTCATAAAACCTCCCGTGGTTGCACCCATTGCCGGCAACCTCCGCAATGTATAGTTGTTAGTATTATACAACAATGCAAACAAATTTGACGAGTTCATCCGTCATATTCGCAAAAAATTTACCAAAGGTTTTGGGTATTGGCCAAAAATTTTGCCGTACGCGGATCAGATGGCGCATGAAAAATTTGCTCGGGCGTACCTTCTTCAACGATAACGCCGTCGGCCATATAAACCACTTTGGTCGCCACTTCAGCGGCAAATTTCATTTCATGCGTCACCACCAACATGGTCATACCGCCGGCCGCCACTTGCCGCATAACTCGCAGAACTTCCCCCACCATCTGCGGATCAAGCGCACTGGTTGGCTCATCAAAAAGCAGGACCTCCGGCTGCATTGTTAATGCTCTGGCAATCGCCACCCTCTGTTTTTGGCCGCCGGAAAGTTGGTGCGGCTTAGCATTAATATAAGCGCCCATGCCGACTTGTTCCAGCAGGCGTTTCGCCCGTGCCGTGACCGTGTCCTTGTCTTCCCGTAGGACCTGGCAAGGAGCTAGAACACAGTTTTCAAGCACATTTAAGTTATTAAACAAATTGAAATTTTGGAATACCATTCCGACTTTGCCGCGGTAGGCTGTCGCTTCCATTCCACCGTACTCGACTACCTTGCCGCAATAATGCAATTCGCCTTTATCGGGATTTTCCAGCAGATTGATGCATCTTAATAAGGTTGACTTGCCGCTACCGGATGCTCCGATGATGCAAGTCACATCGCCCTGACAAACCTTGAAAGAAACGTCTTGCAAAACTTGATGTTTCCCGAAAGATTTGGCTAAATGGCTAACTTCGATCACCGGCGCGATCTCAGCCGTAGATTTGCCCAAGGTTTCGGCCGTGGTTGCTAATGCCGGTTTGACTGCCGGTTCAAGCGTCCCGTGCAAAGCTTTTGCCCGTTCTGTACAAGTTCTGGTTCCTTCAGTATCGGTATCACCGATCACCGCTGTGTCCGCCTTATCCCCGACTTCAACAGCTGTATCCGCGTGCTGTTTTGCTTCATAGTCACGATTGGTGATTTTTGCGTTGGCCTTAAAATGCGGCATTCCTTCCCCCGGCACCAAAGCATCACTCAGGGCAAGGGTGTAGTTTTCCTCCCCGGCTAGCCGATGCTCTAGGCAAAGCAACAGACGCGAGCAAGTAAAGGTTATAGCAAAATAGATGACCATCGCCACCGTAAAGGTCGGGAAGAAAGCGTAAGTAGCTCCGGAAATGCTTTTCATCGTGTAAAACAGTTCCATTACTCCAATAATCGAGAGAACGCAGGTATCTTTAATATTGATAATCAAATTGTTGCCGATTTGCGGCATAATATTGCGGATCGCCTGTGGCAAAATGATGGAACGCATCGTACGATAGTGGTTGAGGCCCAAAGCCTTGGCCCCCTCCGTCTGTCCCGGGTCAATTGACATCACCCCACCGCGCACTGTCTCGGCCATATACGCACCGGTATTTATAGATACAATAAAAATAGCAGCAAAAATCAAGTTCATATGCCAATTGAACAAAAGTGCCGCGCCGTAATAAATGAATGCTGCCTGAACCATCATAGGCGTGCCGCGGAAAATTTCGACATAGGCCTTCAGGATAAATTTAAGCAACCGCTTGAATCCGCGCTTCAACCAGGCCTCCCGACTGCTTTCCGGCCATGTTTGGAGCAAGCCTACCGCCAAACCGATCAAGCAGCCGATGAAAGTCGCCACCAATGAAACTACTAAAGTTAATAATATACCGTTAAGAATTGAGCGGTAAGACGAGCGAATAATCCAAATTATCCAGCCGCCAAAATCAGTACTTGCCGGAATGTTCACGAGGTATCCTCCCTTATAGGTTAAAATCTACTATAGATTAGAATCTGCTATAGGTTAAAATCTGCGTCTTAGCAGACCTTGTTTACGTCTTATTATTTTTTTCACTTAGCAAAATTTTATTTGCTTAAAGGTTGTTGCGTAATTGCCTCATCCATCAGCTTATTCATGTCATCTCTGGAAAATCCGTCCAGTATTTGATCAATTTTTTCTTTCAACACTGCGTTGCCTTTGCGTACAGATATGCCTATATTAACATCCGATTCGGAGACCTGATAATTTTTCGCTTGATCAAATTTTAGCATGGTCAGTTGAGGATAGGCCCGCAAAGCCGCTTTCGCCGTCGGAATATCGGTAACAACTACATCCGCCGCTCCCGAAATCAACGCAACCAGCATGGCCGGAACATCGTTTTGCCCAGCCAACTTTTGTACTTGTGGTATTTGCGGCAGGCACAAATCATACCAGATCGTGTTTTGCTGACTCGTGGCTTTGGCTCCGGCCAGATCCGCCGGCGAGGTCGCCTTGGCAAACTTGCTATCTTTCAACGTCAGAGTAACAATATCAGCATAGTAATACGGCTTGGTAAAATCCACATTCTGCAAACGCTCCGGCTTTATTGATTGACCGGCAATAACGCAGTCTACCGTACCAGATTGAACGGCCGGAATCAGACTGTCCCAATCAGATTTGACGATACGCAGCTTTAAGTTAAGTGCCGCGGCAATTTTTTTGGCTATCTTCACGTCATAACCGTTGGCAAATTCGCTGCTGCCTTCTATCGCCACTGCTCCGTCGGAATCAGTGCTTTGTGTCCAGTTATAGGGGGCGTAAGCACATTCCATCGCCACACGCAACTCACCTTTTTCACGCAGACCGTCAGCCGTGCCAGCTTGCCCGCCGCCACAACCGCCCAACAATCCACCGGTCAGCAAAGTACTGATCGTAAGCACACCGGCAACCAACATTTTCTTCCAATTTCGTTCGTTTCGCATAATTTACGCCCCTCCGTTAGGCACAAAAAAACCACGAGCATAGGTAGAATGGCTCATGGCTTAACTGTTCGTATTTAACCAATGGTTAGCTCTCCACATATGTGACAGTTCGGCACCTATTATGATGACGAACCAGCAAAAGCCCCGGCGATGACTCCTGCTTCGGCATCGGTTACCTTTCGCCGTACGGTGTCGCCCACCTCGAATGTACGCTTACTATTTAACCAATGCGCCTCTACCTATTGAATTTCATTTAGGATAACATCTTTATAACATTTCGTCAAATTATGTCGAGCAAAAAAAAAAGCGGGCCGGTCTTGACGACCGCCCGACTTCACTACGGCTTAAAACTTGCCGTTTTCAAACAGGTTGTTCTTCTTAATACCGCGGAAATCTTTACCAAGATATTCAAACACGAAGGTTGATTGGTCCTTGCTTTGCCAATGAGCGATACCAGCTACCATCATCAATAAGAAAGCGGTTGCTCCGGCAAACAGAACGGAATTTCCGGCAGCCGAGGTGTCAGGAACTTTGTCCTGGGCTGATTTTACTTGGGCAGTTACAGCTACTTGATTAGTCACTGCGTTGCCAGCTTTATCATTTTGTTCAAGCGCATATGCGTTTTGTGGAATCATAATTACAACTAACACTAAAGCCAGCATGGCCATCAAAGCATTTTCCAGCCAATTTCTCTTTTCTTTCTTCATAACTTTCTTCATTTCTCTCTTCATACTGTACCTCTTTTCCGAGCTAAGCTCATTCATAGTCACATTCAAATCATTGTTTGAGTTCAACTCTTGTTTACCTTGTCCTACAAGGTGTTTCTTGTTTTCTCTCTCAATTTCTGAAATGCATTTTAGCACAGTTTCTGAGTTTGTGAAGGGGGTTTTGAGCACTTTTTGGAAAGTTCAGCTTTTGCCCAAATCTACAGCTATGCAAAATCTCACCTTGTGCATTGCGCACAAAAAATGTGTCCGTTTTTATGCTTGTTGCACAAAGGTTTTGTAATATTTTCTTAACAATAGCAAAATGACCTCCCTCGTTTCATTTCCAATGGGTTTAATTTATAATAAAAAGACAGCAAAACGGAGGCCAACATGCAATTCAATATTCAGAACAATGAGCTACGAACATTAGCTACCAACGGCAAGGTTATTAATGAAGCCTGCGATATTATAAAGAATAATTTTATTCAAGACATCATCTATTTACCATCGCAGCGTATTTTGTCCGCGCTCATCGCCTATCCACCCCCGCAAAAGCATTTCGTTTCCTTGTTGCTTCGCAGTAACGGTCGCCCGAGTAAATTTCAATGTACTTGTGAGCATAGCAAAAATCATTGGGGCTTTTGTCAGCATGTAACTGCCTTGATCATGCAATTAAATAAACAGGATTTGGAAAACTACACCCAAACGGCAGCGGCAGCGCTTAAGTTGCAAAAGTTGGCTACAAATAAGGCGGAAACACCCGGCACAGCAACCGTGGCAAACACAGCCGCCGACAACGCCGCCCAAGCAACTCCCGGCGCAGCAACCGCGGCAAGCAAGACCGCCGACAACGCCGTCCAAGCAAGACCCGGCACAGCAATTACGGCAAGCAAGGTCGCCGACAACGCCGCCCAAACAACGCCCGGCGCAGCAACCGCGGCAAGCAAGGCCGCCGACAACGCCGCCCAAACAACGCCCGGCGCAGCAACCGCGACAAAAACAGCCGCCGGCAACGTCGCCCAAGCAACACCCGGCGCAGCAACCGCGACAAAAACTGCCGCCGGCAACGTCGCCCAAGCAACACCCGGCGCAGCAACCGCGACAAAAACTGCCGCCGGCAAAGCCGCCCAAGCAACGCCCGGCGCAGCAACCGCGACAAAAACGGTCGTCGGCAACGCCGCCCAAGCAACTCCCGGCGCAGCAACCACGACAAACACGGTCGCCGGCAACGCCGCCCAAACAACGCCCGGCGCAGCTGTTTCAGCCATATTAAGCCCAGAAACCAGCGACAACAGCAAAAAAACCGCCGGCAAGCCCATGACAACCGCCATAAACACCGAAGCGACGATCAACCATACCGCCTCGCCAACACCGCAACTTTCTGCTACGGGAATTCCGGCTACTCCTGCCACCGACAGCAAGTACCCCGGCTCGGCCGCCCATTATACCGCCCAACAATTTTACCCCAGTGACCGCGCCGCTAACCTTCCTGCGGCCAAAGCTTCCACAGAACCGGACACAACCAAGTTCCATACCACGCCGGAAACAGGCAGCGGAATTACCCATACTGCCCCCCAAAAAGATCTGGCAGTTTTCACCCTGCCGGGAACCAACTTGCTTGCCCGACTTTTGCAAGCCAATTTGCGCCATGAATTTCAATCATCAACCGAAAATGACGGCGAATTAAACTACGAATTCGTCTTGACTTTGCCGAATATCAGCACTTATTCAGCTCAACATGGCCCCCGCCTCGCCCTTTACATTGGCCACGAAAAGTTATACATGCTTGCCAACTGGTGGCAGTCCCTAGAAAAACGCCAAGACGGAGAAGATATCAAGCTCGGCAAAAACTTCATCTGGCAAACCGCTTTGCGCTCCTTGCCCGCCGCCGCGGAAAACTTTTTGGATTATTTGTCCGGTAATTTAAATGAAGATTCTATATATACAATTGAACAACGGACCAACAGTTTTAGTGACTGGCCGTTGACACAGCACGATTTTAATGAACTAGTTCGCGTAAAACTGGCCGAACCGGGACTAAAAATCACCGTCATCTTTCCTAACGGCGAACGTTCACCCTGGCATTTAACCATGGGCTGGCCGGATTGGACGCTGTGTTTAGCGGATGTCGGACATAACAACAGCGAACCGGCCTATACTTTGGCGGCCTGCGCCACAGCTCCAATTGAAAAATTGTCCTACGGAATAACTCTGTATCGGCAAGGCGAAAAATTTTATCGTCTGCCGCCGGCCGGCGCACCCTACAGCGAACTACTCAATCTGCCATACAATGCCCCCGTGGCCAAAGCGGCCATGGCAAATTTAGACGGGGTGAGGTTAACTACCGGGCAGGCCAAAAATTTGGCAACTTACATCCTTTATCCATTGCGTGAAGAGATTAAATCCGCCCTACCCCCGGAGTTCGTCCCTAAAGTTGCCGAACTAACTGTTAAACCCAACATCTGGTTAAGCATTACCGCAGACAAATTGGAAGCGAGATTACGGATAAACTATAATAAAGATTTTTATTATGATCCCAAGCCACTGGATAGCCAAACCTTGATTGCCGAGTTGAGTTCACCGGAAAATTCTGCCATACCCGGTCCGAGGTTGATTAAAGAAGAATTAAAATGGCTGCATCGCTTAAAACAGGCCGGATTCAGAGCAGAAAAACCTAGCAATCTCGTAAGTTCAGCACTTTTGCCGGCGACCGTATTTACACTACCGTTCAATGCTGCGGCCGAACTTTTCCTCACCTCTACCGTGAGCAACTGGCAAAAAGACGGAGCCGTGTTTTACGCCGAAAAAAGTCTTCAGCCATTAAAACTGCGCAATTTGCCAGATTTACAAGGTGAAGTCAGCATTGATAAGGAAAAAAACCAATTAGATATATCTATCTACAATAACAGTTTCACCCCCGCGGAATGGAAGGCTATCCTCAAGGCCTATCACCAAAACCGCTATTTCGTCAAACTGAAAAACGGCGAAGTTATCTGCTGGAACCAAGCGGTGGCCGATTCATTGCAACCGCTAAGTTACATGGAAGAATGGGGTGGAACGTTCGGTGATGAAGGTATAACCTTGCCGACTTTCCGCGCTCTGCCGTTACTTTACTTGTTGGAGGAAAATGGAAACTGGCGGCAGGATGATTCACTGGCCAAGCTGCGTCAGGCACTGATCAATCCGCCGGAATCGGTGGAGCTTACTTTCAATTCCGAAATCGAAACCACCATTCGCCAGTATCAACGCGCCGGGGTAGGCTGGTTTAAAGAATTGAATAATTACGGACTGAGCGGCATTCTGGCCGACGACATGGGCTTGGGCAAGACTTTGCAGACCTTGGCTTACATCAGCCAACAACGTCTGCAGCAAAAAGACTTACCGCCAGCCTTAATTATTTCACCGACCTCTCTGCTCTACAATTGGTTGGATGAAATCAATCGCTTCGCCCCACACCTGAAAAGTCGGGTCATTCGAGGAATAAAAGAAAAACGCGATCAAGAATATCGAAACATGACTGATGTTGATGTCCTAATCTTGAGTTATCCACAAGTAAGGCAGGATATCGACGAACTGAAAACGCGCAAATTTTCCTGTGTTTTTCTTGATGAAGCTCAGGCGATAAAAAACTATCGCACTCACACTTCTCAGGCAGTCAAACAGCTGCACGCCGCAGAGCGTTTTGCCCTCACCGGTACCCCGATCGAAAATAACTTGTCTGAACTATGGTCGGTTTTTGACTTCCTTATGCCCGGTTTTCTCTACAATCACACTGATTTTCAGCGAAAATTCGAGGCCGCGGCCGGAGAAAAAGGACGCGATGCCTTATTTTCGCTGCGTTGCTTGATTCGCCCTTTCATTTTGCGCCGCCTAAAAAGTGAGGTATTGACTGAGTTACCGCCGAAAGTGGAAACGATTTTGTCTTCTCCATTGCTACCCGAGCAAAGCAAAATTTATCAGACTTATTTGGCTGAAGCGCGCCGGCAACTTCAATCAATCACCGGTCCGGACTGGCAAAACGGGGAGCGCATTTCTACCAAGCACACCATGGAGATTTTGTCGCTTCTGACGCGTCTGCGGCAAATTGCTTGTCATCCGGCACTCTTTTTGGAAAACTATCATGGCAGTTCCGGTAAACTCGAATTGCTGGAGGAAATTTTGACGACTGCTTTGGCCGGCGGACACCGTATTTTAATTTTCTCGCAGTTCACCGCCTTATTGGCGATCATCAAACCTTTACTTGAGCGGTTGGCAATTACATATATGTATATTGATGGCGGCGTTTCGCCTAAAGAACGCACTGATTTGGTGAACAAGTTCAATGCCGGTGAAGGCGAGGTATTCTTGATATCCCTCAAGGCTGGTGGAACAGGGCTGAATTTGACCGGTGCTGACACCGTAATTTTGATGGATCCATGGTGGAATCCGGCAGTTGAGCAACAAGCCACTGACCGCAGCCATCGTTTGGGGCAGCAGCGCCGCGTGCAAGTGTATCGTTTAATCGCCAAAGGGACAATTGAGGAAAAAATACGCAATCTGCAGGAGCGCAAACAGAATCTGATCGATCAAGTCGTAATTTCGGGCGATCACACTCTGAGTCATCTTAAGCCGGAAGAATTGTTGGCTTTATTTGAAGTCTGATCAACCACGATCATCTAAACGACGCGAGCAGTTAATTATAACTCCGGCGGACAACGCCAAGCCTAGCAGCATCAAGCCGATCATTCCCCTCGGAATATGCTCACCGGTCTTCGGTTGCGGCTCCGTAGGCGGTTCGGACGGCATTGGCGGCTGCGACTCGGACGGCACCGGCGGCTGCGACTCGGACGGCACCGGCGGCTGCGACTCGGACGGCACCGGCGGCAAATACTTGTTATATATCACGACAGCATCACCATTATCGGTGTCATTCCCTCCAGCAGATATCTTGCCATCATTTGACTTGATCTCCGCCGCAAATTGAGCCTTGACATCAACTCCGTTCAGCTGAACCCCGGTTTCGGCAACACTGTAACGATATGCTTTCCCAGCCGCATCCGTCTGCGGCAAATCGCTCAATTTGAATTCATCCCTGTCATATTCGACATTCGGCGCCACCGTGATCTCCGTTAAAACATTATTCTCCACTTTAAACCGCCGATAAGTATAGGGCTGTGCGCCTTCCATCAAGCGTAATTGCTGTTTTGAAAAAGTAAATTCTCGTTTCCGCCCATCCGCCGCCGTTTGTGTCAACGTAAAAATCGGGACATACTTTTCCGACACGGCCCTCACCCGCTCATCCCATTTTTTAGTCAATTTTAAGCTGCGCCCCGGGACCGTATACACATTCTTAAGCGTTATTTCCGCCGGTTTCGCCGCATTTACGATGTTTAAAGCATGGAAATCCTGCAACTCCGCCGGCAAATTTTCGCGGATTGTGTAAGTAAGATTCACCCGCTCCCCAAGCGGTTTTTTCAAATCTTCTGCAGTAAATCTAGGCAAATTATGTAGCACAAAAGAAAAACCGCCCCCAGGTTGCGCTTCAAATGCAAATGAATTAGGTTTCAGCAAAGTATCCGCACGGTAGGTTGCCACGGTTTGCTTATTGCGTTGAGCAATAACTTCAAACCAACTCAAAACTGTTGCCTGATCATAGTTTTTCAGCAAAGCCGTGCCACCCTGCCAACTTTTGTTCACTTTCAACTCCAACGGTGGAAACAGAGTCGTTTCCGAGTTGCCGACCCGATTAATTAATGGCGCAAAATTATTATTCCACTTGACCTTGGCCTCAAAAGTCACCTTCAATTTGGACTCATTAGTACCCAAATTAATTTTAGTATTAAAGTCGACTAACTTTGCTATTTGAGCCTTGCTCCTATCCTGCACTTTGATGCTGTGCTCATCTGCTGCATACTCTGCCGAATAATCGGCAGTTGGCCGATCGTCAACAGTTACTTTTAAACTGTTAGGAACATATTCCAGCCGTTCATCTAATTTATCGGTAAAGGACACATCATCCCATGTACCAATGTTAAGCTTGAGCAAGTTTCCATCGCCTTTGATCACAAAATTATGATCCGGGTGCAGCGGAATAGCAATTTGATAGCGAACAATCTCGCCTTCGCGAGTTTCTTTCTCCTTGGCCACATTGGTGCCGTCTAAAATTACTTTCGCCGGACTTGAGGCTTTATTAATAAATTGAAAATACGCTTGCTTAATCCCATCTATAATTTTTCCCGACGGATCATTGTAAAATAATGGTGCACCTAATTGATGTGCCATATTATATTCACCGGTGCCATCCGCTTTCACCTGATAAGTCTTCAGCTTAACTTCCCCATCATGCTCAACTTTCAGCTTATACTTCTTATTCGTGACATAATCTTTATAATATTCCGGCAAAGTAGACCTATCGATCAAAATATAGTAATTGCCCGGCAACAATCCCCTAAATCCGGACATACGAATGGATCCAGCAAAAACCGGTATTTCTTCGCTTTTTTGGACAAATTTGCCTTGTTCATCATACAAAATAAGCCCTATATGCTTTTTTATAGATTGATATGCGTTAAATATGTCTGAATAGCTTTTACCATTCGGAATACCCATAAAGCCTACGGCAAAATTACGACCAAGCTTAAGTGTCAGCGTCTGCGACCTCGCATCATAACTCTGTGCATTGATACCGTAAAAAAGCTGCATGTGTTCCGGTAACTGCTTTACCGTAATTTCTCCTTCGAGTGGCACATCTTGCAACGTTACCTGGATTTCCAGCGGCCCTACTTTACTTGGAAACGAAACTTTTTGCCGCACGTCCCTTCCCGCTACCGCAAACTCAAATTTATGCGTTTCACCGCTTTGTGTATCGGGAATAATGTGAAAGGGAGTTTCAAATCGCAGCGTAAAATGCCGCTCTCCCAAAAGAACTTTTTCTATCTGGTATATGATTTTATCGCCTTCCTGCCGTATGGATTTAAGCATCAAGGCGACTTTTTGCCTCCCCAAGTTTACTTGCATCAAAGCCCTACCGATTTCACTCAAATCCGGTTCAATCGTCGGTACAACAAGTTGGCCGGTTTTGTCCACCGTGCAACTTATTTTCGCAACATAAGCCGTCCCATTGCCTTTACGTCTGGCGGTTAGCTTAACCGATTTTCCATCAAGCTTAAAGGTTGTGCTTAAAAGCGACGGCAAATTCGCTGCATCAATCCCTGACGGCAGCTGCAGTTCAAGCGTTTTTTCAATTTCAGCTATGTTATTCTGACCCAAGATAAATTTCAAGTGCAATTTTCCGTCCGCCCCAAGTTGCACCGTAGAGACTGTCTCCGGAGTTATTTTGCGGTCATATCTGTTCGTCAAGTAAACTTTAAACTTATCACCGTGCGCGTAAAGTTTATCATCATCCGTACTCGTATAGTGTACTTTTCTATAGCCTAACGGATAAGACGCCTGAACTTGGTAATCGTCAGGCGTCAGTTCGGAAGTAAAAGATACATCTTCGTCTTCCTCGCCATTAGCATCGAGCTTAGTCCAGTTAAAAGTAACTGTTTCGGTCTTATTATTCAGGAAAAAGGTGCCGTCAAATACAAGTCCAGCCGGGCCTGCCAAACCCGTCTTATCGGCCTTGCCCACTGCACCTGATCGCGCTCCTGCCGTTTCATCGGCTTGAGCAATTTCCACCGGGAGCAAGGGTAAGCAAAACACGGCGATAATTAAAGACGCAATTATCCGATGGAATAAATGTTTCTTTTTGGGATCGTTAAGATGATTTTGATGTTTAGCCATTCTTCTGAATGCTGCGTTAAATGTATATAATTTGTCCATTTAGTAATTATAGCATGAAATTTTTAAAATGCATTAAATATGGCGGCTAAAGACCGCATCAATTTATTGTAGGTTTTGAGCCCCAAGAGCTATACATCAATCTAGATAAAAAATCAGAAGCTAAAGTTAATATCTTCAATTTTTAAAATAAAAAAAGACGATAGAGTTGTTATGTCTATCGTCTAAAAGATCTGTCGCGCTTTATCTGCGCAATTCAATTCGTCGATGCAGATCCTCCTGAGCACTCCGAAGCCACCTGAGCGTCAGCTTCCCGCCTAGCTAAAATCTCTCGCTGGATAATCATATCCTTAACCTTCATCAAACGTGTCAAATTGCCGCGCTCATTTTCTTCCATTTTCATGATTATCGAATGAATTTGCCGCTCCAAAGCAGGAATCATAACATATTCCAAAGAATTTACTCGCCGCCGCGTCTTTTCAATTTCGCTGGCCAACATTTGCACCGTTTTTTCGACTTGCGCCAATTCCAACAAATCCGGAACAGCAGCTACCAACTCATCCACCGTCTGATCCAAATCTTCAGTTGTTTGTGCTAAACCATAGGCCAAACCGGTATTGGTTATTTGCTGATCTGAAAGTTCAAACTGAGGAACATGCACCCCCATGATTGCTTTCTCACCTACATCAACCGTACGCTTTTCCTGACTAAGCAACAAAGCTTCCTGCAAGGTTTCTGGCGACATTACCGCTGCTGCTAAAGCCATGCCTTCCGAGGCTTTGTTCAAACGAACATCCACTTCTTTACGCAACCGCTGATTGTCACGAATAATATCCATGAACTGACGCATCAATTCGTCCCGCTTGTCTTTGAGCATCTTATGGCCGCGACGCGCTGTATTCAGCTCCTTTTTTAATCGCATCAGCTCCATCCGATTCGGACTTACCGCTGCTTTTGCCATAGCACACCTCCAATTAATGTTTCATCGGGTCAGCCGGAACATAGTATTTATCTAGAATACTTTCTTTAATCCGTTTCAACTCTGATCGCGGTAAGATTCCCAACAACTTCCATCCTAAATCTAGCGTTTCCTCGATGCTGCGATTAGTATCAAAGCCTTGTGAAACATATTTTTCTTCAAATTCAGTCGCGAAACGCGCATACAGACGATCCATTTCCGACAACGAAGATTCACCCAGGATAACCGCCAGCTCACGTGCATCTTTGCCGCGTGAATATGCTGCAAATAACTGATTCATCGTCCCCGCATGGTCTTCTCGCGTCTTGCCCTCACCGATACCTTTATCTTTTAGACGAGACAGAGATGGCAAAACATCCACCGGCGGCCGCAACCCTTTTTTGTACAGTTCTCGGCTCAAAATAATCTGGCCTTCAGTAATATAACCGGTCAAATCAGGAATTGGGTGAGTTTTGTCCTCATCCGGCATGGTTAAAATCGGCACCATCGTTATTGATCCTTTTTTGCCTTTTACTCGCCCGGCCCGTTCATACATTGTCGCCAAGTCGGTGTACAGATAACCGGGATAGCCGCGGCGTCCGGGGACCTCCTTACGAGCTGCGGAAACCTCACGCAAAGCCTCGGCATAGTAGGTGATGTCGGTCATAATTACCAATACATGCATATCCTTCTTAAAGGCCAGATATTCAGCACAAGTAAGTGCCATACGCGGCGTCGCTATGCGTTCAATCGCCGGTTGGTCAGCCAAGTTAATGAATAATACCGTACGATCAATCGCTCCGGTACGCTGAAAGTCCTTAATAAAGTAGTCGGCCTCTTCAAAAGTAATACCCATGGCCGCAAAGACAACGGCAAACTTTTGCTCTTTGTCACCAATAACTTTCGCCTGTCTCGCAATCTGTGCGCCCAGCTGCGAATGCGGCAGACCGGAAGCGGAAAAAATAGGTAACTTCTGACCACGCACCAATGTGTTCAGCCCATCAATCGCCGAAACCCCGGTTTGAATAAACTCATCCGGGTAGTCACGCGCCGTCGGGTTCAGCGGCAAACCGTTAACATCCATGCGAGCTTCCGGAATAAGCTCCGGTCCGCCGTCGGCCGGATGCCCCATTCCGTCAAAAACCCGGCCCAGCATATCTTCCGAAACCGGCAGTTCCAAGCCGTGCCCCAAAAAACGCACCTTACTGTCCTGAATGTTAATTCCTACCGAATTCTCAAACAGTTGCACCAAAGCATTTTCGCCGTTTATCTCAAGCACCCGGCACCGACGCAACTCACCGTTCGGCAGTTCGATTTCACCCATTTCATAGTATTTTACATCTTGTACCTTCCGCACCAACATCAACGGACCAGCTACTTCTTCTATTGTTTGATATTCTTTTGCCATCTCACACCTCTTACACGTTTTGATTGCGCACTTCGTCCAGTTCAGCCGTCAGTTCATACGCCAATTTTTGATAAGTGGTTTCTACTTCATCTTCACGAACATATTTCAGACGGCCGATTCCTTCCATAACCTTAAGCCCGGTTACTTCATGGATCTTCGCGCCTTCCGCGACAGCGCGGGTGGCCTGCTCATAATATTCCATGATAATCGACAACATATATTTTTGCTTATTCAAGGAGGAATATGTATCTATTTCATCAAAGCTGTTTTGGTGCAAGAAATCTTCGCGCAATGACCTTGAAGCTTCTAGTTTCACACGGTCGCCCGCTGACAACGCATCCAAACCGACCAGCTTAACAATTTCCTCCAACTCGGCTTCTTCCTGCAACAGTTTTATCGCTGCCGCGCGCTTTTTGGCCCAAGCCGGATCTACATTACCGTTCATCCATTCATCTATCGTATCGGCATAAAGCGAATAAGAATTCAGCCAGTTGATAGCCGGGAAATGTCGTTTGTAAGCCAAAGCCGAATCAAGCTGCCAGAAAACCTTGACAATTCGTAAGGTGGATTGCACGACCGGATCGGACATATCTCCACCCGGCGGGGAAACCGCTCCTATGGCAGTCAAAACGCCACGCCGCTCCTCGCCTTCCGAGCAAAGGCAGCTCACTTCTCCGGCACGTTCATAGAACTGTGCCAAGCGTGAACCTAGGTAAGCCGGATAGCCTTCTTCACCCGGCATTTCTTCCAAACGGCCGGACATCTCACGTAGAGCTTCAGCCCATCTAGAAGTGGAATCGGCCATGATGGATACCGAATAACCCATATCGCGGAAATACTCAGCAATCGTTATACCTGTGTATATCGAAGCTTCACGGGCTGCGACCGGCATATCGGACGTATTGGCAATCAAAATCGTGCGCTCCATGAGTGACTTGCCGGTTTTCGGATCAATCAATTCCGGGAATTCCATCAAAACATCCGTCATCTCATTGCCTCGTTCGCCACAACCTATATAAACAACGACATCCGCTTCCGCCCACTTAGCCAGCTGATGCTGAATAACCGTTTTGCCGCTGCCGAAAGGGCCAGGGACTGCAGCCGTACCACCTTTGGCCAGAGGGAAGAAAGTGTCAACCACACGTTGCCCGGTGATCAATGGGCGTTCCGGGGCGATTTTGGCTTTGTACGGCCGCCCTCGTCTGACCGGCCAAGTATGATAAAGAGTTACGTTTTCTTCTTTCCCTTCAGCAGTTTTCAGCACTGCTACGACATCATCGACCTTAAAATCGCCGTCAGATATTTTAATTATCTCGCCCTTATGGAAAGGCGGAACCATAATTTTATGCTTAATCAGGCTAGTTTCCTGTACTTCACCCAAAATATCGCCGGCTGAGACTTGGTCACCGACCTTAGCTACGGCCGCAAAATGCCAAACTTTTTCTCGATCTAAGCTCGGGATCTGCACTCCCCGTTGAATGTTGTCGCCACTCAATTTGCGCATCCGCTCTAAAGGACGGCCGATACCATCAAACATGTTACCGATCAAGCCCGGCCCCAGTTCCATAGACAGTGGCTCACCGGCTGATACAACCGGCTCCCCCGGCCCTAAACCGGCCGTTTCCTCATACACTTGAATTGAGGCTTTGTCGCCATGAATTTCAATTACCTCACCGATAAGGTGATTCGAGGAAACCCGCACAACATCAAACATTTGTACATCTCGCATCCCGGAAGCCACTACAAGGGGGCCGGATACTTTTAAAATAGTTCCCTGACTGACCTGTTTCATCTTTAACTCCTATTCATCTGAGCCATGCTCAGCTTATTGTTCCTCTTTATTGGCTAAAATATCGAAACCTACCGCCCGACGTACCGCGTCATTCAGTGCCAACTGCCCCAAAGCGGCGGCCGGCGGCCCCATTGAAATCGGAATAACGGCCGGCAAAGTTCTGCGACTGATTTCAGCTAAATACGGTGCTGCATCTTCAGCCAAATGGTTGGTTATGTATATAATCCCGTATTCATCATTCTCCACTAGCTTTTTCAGGACGGTAAGCACCTCTTCACCGGGATTGGCCGGCCACGTCTCAAAACCTAAGCCGCGGAAACCAAGGACAGTTGCCGGATCACCGACCACGGCAATCTTGCGCACATTCTTATCCATGGATATACACCTCCCGCATCAGTCCAAGTAAAGCTTCGCGATCTTTGCCCTGTGCTCTCAAAGAAAACAGTAAGCGCAGATTTCGTATTTCTGCCTGTTTCGCCAGCCAATACCCGGCAACGACTTGCGGGCCGTAGACAACTTTTAAACCGGTCCGCGCCAAATCCATGACCATGTCGTCCGCCGCCTTAGCAAACGTTCCCGGAGGGACAACCTCGCCGCCATTCGAGTGCGAAGCCGCAAAAGCTATAGCCGCTATTTCATTTACCGGAGTGGCAGACCAGGCCTTCCGCCAAGCAGCTGCGTCTTCACGCAACAATTTGGTCAGAGCCTCCCCGTTTTTAATTTGTCCACCCGGCACCCATAGCTCACTTACCTTAGTAGCTTCCAATTTAAGCTTGACCGAACGGTATAAAATATTCATGTTGGCTATATCAGCCTTGAGTTCGGCATAGACCCGCAAAAAAGCCTGGCGGCTCCGATTAGCCAAGGCCGCTAGATGGGCAAAATAAAACTTGTCCAAAACGGCGTCTATCTGTCCTACCTCCGATACGGCGGCATAGGATCTGGCAGCGGCCAGAACAGCATGTTTAAAAATTTCAGGTACATGCGTACGGATAAAAGAATCTGCCCTGAGCTCATCCATGCCGATGAACTCATCGGAAAAGCTGTTATAATCGGCCGGATCAACCGGACGCTCATCCGTTTGGACTAAAGTTTCGACCACTAATTTTCTGCAAGTTTCTATATTTTCAGAAGCGTTAAAGTATAGCAGCTCTTTTAAATGCTCGGGAATCGCGTCGTTCTTTTCGTCATGCCAAGCAGCTTTTACAGACTGCCCGTCGGACGGTAAAAGTGCTTTTAGGAACACTTTTAAATTGTGGTACGGCTGATACAGTAAAAGTCCATAGCTCAAAACTTTATCCATGCTCAGCTCGACCAAAAGCGCGTCGGCAGCTTCCCCGGCTTTATTTACTCGCTGTAGCAAATCAGCTCCGGCAGGATAGTCCAAACGATCAAGCAGCTGTTTCCACGTCGCATTATCGCCTTGGCGGATTGCCGTTTCCAGTTCCACCGCCGCCAGCAACCGAGTTTCCAGTATGCGCAGCCTTCCGGTACTCTGTCCGTATGCCACATCATCGCCACCCACCGGCCAGCGTTGATCTGAATAGCGCATTATTTTCAATCCTTTCCGGGAAAGAGCTTCGCTCCGACTGTTCCGATAAACTCGGCCTCGCGCCGGCGCATATCTTCCTCATAAGTGTAATTAAAATGTACTTGACCCACCGTAACAGTAAGGCCGGCAGTAAAATCTTTACGATCAGCTTTGATCTCCGCCTTGAAAGGCAGCTCGGCCCGCAAGGCTGGAAGCAATGCCGCATCGTTCGCCGCTAGCTCGATAACCGGAACAACGTTCGCATTCGCGCGGCACTCGCTCAGGAAATCCGGATTTTCAAGCATAGTCAAATAATCTGCGATTTTGACGGATTCTTCCCGTGCAGCCAATTGCTTTAATGCAGCTGCAAAAACCTTATGTATCCACATCTGCTTGGTGCCAAGCAAAGTCCGCCGTTCTGTCATATTCAATTCAGCGCGCAGCTGTGATTCGGCTCGTTGCTGTTTGGCGCGGCTCTCCGCTAAAGCGTTTTCGTAGAGTTCATCCGCTTGAGCCTGAGCCTCACGCAGGGCGGCCGCTTGGCTTTGTAAGGCAGCCTCGCGGATAGCAGCAGCCTCAGTTTCAGCCTCTTGACAGATCTGCTGATGGATCCTCTCTAAACCTTCCACTATTTTTACCTCACAACAAAGATGATAGTCAAAACAGATACCAACAGCGCAAAGATAGCGTATGTTTCAACCATAGCTGCCAGAACTATAGCTTTAGATTGTTCTTCCGGACGTTTGCCGACTAATGAACAACCGGCGGCAGCCACGCGGCCTTGGTGTACGGCAGAGAAGAAACCGACAATCATCATCGGCATACAAGCAGCCGCGATCATCCAGCCTTGAGCAAAAGTCAAATCTTTCGGTGCGCCGCTCATAAATCCGCTCATAATCATAAACACGAACCACGTAATCAGTCCATAAATACCTTGGGTGCCCGGCAACGCCTGTAAAATAAGCAGCTTACCGAACTTGCTCGGATCTTCTGTCAGTGAACCGGCAACCACAGTACCGACTGCACCTACCCCCTTGGCAGAACCCCAACCCGAAACGGCTGCAGTCAGCGTTGTGGCCATCAGAGCAATGCTGGGGCCGGTGAATACCTGTGAGATATAATCTGCGAATGTCACTTTAAAGTCCTCCTTGTCGAACTAAAATTATCTTATTATCCCTTTGAGATTTATTCTCCCGTGGGTTACGGTTTAAATAATAAATTTGTTCCTATTCCGCCGTGATAAAACGAGCGAAACGATGTTTTAAGCTTTCTTTGATCGGCTTTGGCTCAGCCTCCGCGCGGTCAATCTGCACGTACTTGGTACGGTAGGCCAAAGGATCGAACGCCCGACCACCGCCTTCATAGAACTTGCCGAAAAATTCAACGTAATGCAACCGTGTAGTGTGAACATAAGCACTCAGTGCTGAAAGAGCAAAGTTTAAGGTGTGACCCAAAACGGCAATTACCACAAAGAAAATCAGTCCCAGCACATTTTTTCCGGGCAGCAGAGCCAGCAAGTTAACCACCATAGCTATAACTGAGGTGGAAAGGCACAAGGCCAGAATCCGAGTATAAGACATAATGTCGCTGAAGTAAGAAGTTATATCATATAACGCTCCAACGCCTTTCAATATACGCAAAATCGGGTTGCGCGTCGAACGTCCGGCGAAGAGCAGGACAACGGCCGCACCTACGATCAGTACATATAAGCCGACTGTTTTTAACACAGGGGCTCCGCCGGCAACTCCGTAGGCGAAAACGCCTAAGCCGCCGATAATCAAGTACCAGGGGACAACATCAAGCAGTGCCTCTTTAAGTTTGCCGGTCGCCGCCAATATCTTCACTTTTACACCCATGCCAACAAATATATGGAGGACACCGAAAATCACCGACCAGATCATCATCTTCATCGGGTCATCCATAGGATTAAACCAGAGCGCGGGGAATTTAACGCTCGCACCGGAAAATGCGTCGATCAGGTTGCCGAAGAAACCGCCGAATAACACGCCCCAGACAATCGACGACAGGCCGCACTGAAAGAACATCTGGCACATTTTGCGCAAACCGCCCTGTACCTTGAATTTGTATACCAACAATGCCGTAATCAAGCAAAAAATAATCCCGTAAGCGACATCGCTGAACATCATACCAAAGAAAATGCAGTAGAACGGTGCAACCGTAGGTGTTGGATCAACCTCGGATGCGTTAGGTAAGCTGAACATGTCGATAACAGCTTCATAGGGGCTGCTGAACTTACCGTTACTGAGCAAGATAGGATATTCATCCGACTTGGTAACATCTTCCAGCATAACAGAAACGCAGTAGGTTTCTTCCAAACCTTTCTTCGTTCCCTTGGCCAGATGTTCAGGAATGTAGCCCTGAATTACAAACAGTCGTTCTGAGCTCAAGATATGTTCATCTGCTTTAACTTTTTCGATCTGGACGGCAAAATAATCGCTCAGTTCTTCAAAGCAGGCTTTTTCCGAGCTTAAGCGGCGACCTTCTTCCTGTAAGATGGCTAATTCCTCGTCCAATTCACGCAACTTGCGCTCACAATGTCCCAGTTCTTCTTGTGGCGACAACTTGGCAGCCTTTTGGCGCAAAGGTTGAAATCCGTATTGCTGTGCCTGAACGAACGCTAGCTCACCGTCAACCGCCGGAGCCGCCAAAACAAGATACGCGACCGACTTAACATCTTTGTTAAGTAAGACTTTAACTACGGCAGTA